>JBJMPB010000048.1:0-3826 GCA_045803455.1 Gemmatimonadales bacterium
CTACCACCCCTAGGTTATCACACCGGGACCCAAGACGCGGTAAATGTCCACAGCTTCAACGAGGTTTTTCAGGGGTTCGCGGCCGAGTCGCTCTATACGATAGCGACCGCCCAGGCGGTGGACGGTCGCTGGACCAATCAGCAGCTGACCGGCCATGGCCGTGGCGGCCAGACGCGCCGCCAGGTTGGTCACCGGGCCGCTCGCCGTGAAGGTCCAACGCGTCCCGCGCATACCCTCGAAGCGGGTCGAACCGACTAGGGCGCGGCCGGAGTTGAGGCCCATGTGGATGGCCAACGGCTGCGTGCCGTTGGTGCGATTGAGCGCCTCGGTAGCGCCCAGCAGGGCGAGCGCGGTCTCCACCGCCGTGACGGTATGCGCGTGCACGTCAGCAGCCTGGAAGATCGCCATAAAGCCGTCACCCGCGGTCTCATTGATATCACCGCCAGCCTCGTGAATCCGATCCAGGAAGGTCGAAAAATAGCGCTCGACCAGCCGATTCAGGACCTCCGGGGGCAACTGCTCGCTCAAGCGCGTATAGCCACTGATGTCGAGAAACAGGACCGAGACGTCCCGCGCGTGTTTGGCGAGCTCGGGGGCTTCCGGGTTGGCGGCGACGAGGCGCTTGACGGCCTCTGGCACGAACTTGGCAAAGTGGTCTTGGACCCGGCGCAGCTCGCTGAGTTTCTGATCCACCGTGTGCTTCAGGCGCAGCGCGGTCTGCATGCGGGCCAGTAATTCGCGCTGATTGACCGGCTTGGTGAGGAAATCATCCGCCCCGGCCTCGATCCCTTGAATGCGATCATTGAGGCCGTCCAGGGCAGTCATGATCACGATGGGGATGAGGCGCGTCTCGTCATTCCCCTTCAGAATGCGACATACGGTCAAGCCATCCATGATCGGCATCATCACGTCGAGCAAGATGAGGTCAGGCGCCTCCACGGCGACTTTGTCCAACGCCTCGCGCCCGTTGCTGGCGCTCACCGTGACGTAGCCGAGGTCCTCCAGCTCCTGCTCCAGGTAGTCAACGTTGAAGGGTTCGTCATCCACAATGAGAATCTTGGACGGACGTCTCATGGCGTGTCCTCCCACGCGGCATCCCGCCTACGCCTGCCCCAAAAACCTGGCGAGTTTAGCGAAGAGCGGATCTTCATTGAGCGGTTTGCTGAGGTAATCATCACACCCGCTTTGCAGGGCCCGCTCCTCATCTCTCGTCATCGCGTGTGCGGAGAGGGCAATGATGGGGATCGCACGCCGCGCCGCATTGGCTTTGAGGCGGCAGGCCGCCTCCCAGCCGTCGATGACGGGCAGTGACAGGTCCATGAGGATCAGGTCCGGGCGCTCGTGTTCCGCCATCCGGATGCCCTCGACGCCGTCAACCGCCGTGAGGACTTCATAGGTGTCCTCCGGGAGCTGGACGACCAGGTCGCGGTTGAACTCTACGTCTTCCACCACGAGGATCCTGTGCATGCCCTTATTCCTCCGGTTGGCTTTAGGCAGGATCGTGACCCCGTACCGGGTCCCGATACACGCGGAGAAAGCCTTGTAATTCCTCGAGGAGCGTGTCACGGTCGAGCCCCTGCTTCTGGAGCACGGTGCGCACGCGCTGGTCGAGCAGCGCGTACTCGGCGGCCGTGAGCGTTTTGGCCGTAAGCACAATGACTGGGAGCTGCCGATACTGCGGCTCCTGCCGGAGATGCGCAATGACCGCAAAGCCGTCCAGGCGTGGCATGAGCAGGTCCAGCAGGACGATGTCGGGTCGCTGGCGAGCGATCGCCTCCAGGGCCTCTTGGCCGTCCGCTGCGGCCACTACCTCATACGGCTCGCCTTCGAGGAGCTGGCGCACCAGGTTGATGACCTGCGGGTCATCGTCGACGACCAGGAGGCGGCCGCGTTGCGGCGGGATATGGGTCAGCGCCGCCAGGATGGTCTCCCGGTCAAAGGGTTTGAGCAGATACTCGAAGGCCCCGAGCCGATACCCCAGGGCTTTGTTGTCCACAATCGAGAGCACCATGATGGGAATGTCCTGGGTGGCAGGGTCTCCCTTGAGATCGTGCAGGAGCTGCCAGCCATCCTTGTGCGGCATGAGGATGTCGAGCGTGATGGCAAACGGGCGCAGCGCCCGCGCCTTCTGGAGACCCTCCTCAGCGCTCGTGGCCCCGATGACACGATAGCCCGCCTCAGCCAAGTTTTCCTGCAAGAGGTAGATGACGTCTGGGTCGTCGTCAATGGCCACAATGACCTTCTCAGGCTCTCGCTGGTGACTCAGCTCATCAGGCGCGGGTATGGGAGCAGCACGCGTGACCAAGGGAGCAGCATCATAGTGCAGGGGGAGCGTTACGGTAAAGGTCGAGCCGACCCCATCGGTACTCTGCACCGTGATATCGCCGCCCAGGAGTTGGGCGAGGCGACGGCTAATCGACAGGCCCAGGCCTGTGCCGCCGTACTGCCGCGTGGTACTGCTATCCGCCTGGCGAAATTCTTCAAAGATGTGCTCTAACGCCTCGGCCGGGATGCCGATCCCGGGATCCGTCACGGCGATCGTGAGTGCTCCGTCGTGGTGCCGGGCGGCAATGGTGATAGTGCCTTCCGTGGTAAACTTCACCGCGTTGCTCAGCAGGTTCATGAGCATCTGCTTCACTTTGTTCTGATCTGTGGTAAGCAGCGGGAATCCAGCTTCGATCTCTTTGACGAGACGGATGCGCTCGCTCTGCACCATCGGCTCGAGCGTGTGGAGACACACATCGACCAGGGGCTCGAGCTGAAAACTGACCGGGTGGATCTCCATGTGTCCAGCCTCGATCTTAGAGAGATCGAGGATGTCGTTGATGAGGGTCAAGAGGTGCTCAGCGCTAATTAAGATTTTCTCTAAGTTCTCATACTGGCGCTGTGGCAGAACGTCCTGCGAGCGCCGCATGACCAGCCTGGTGAAGCCGATAATAGCGTTCATGGGGGTGCGCAGCTCGTGGGACATATTGGCCAAGAACACGGACTTGGCCTGGGTGGACGCCTCGGCTGTTTCTCGCGCCTTGTGCAATTCTCCCTCCACCCGTTTGCGCTCCGTGATGTCACGCAGCACACCGGTGAGAAATTTTTTGTCACCGGCCTCAAGGAGAGAGAAAGAGACTTCCAGGGGGAATGCCCGGCCGTCTTTGGTGCATCCTAGCAGCTCGATATTGTGCCAGTGTGGCAGATGGCGCTGACCGGTGGTGAGATAGCGCTGCAGCCCGGCCGTGTGCGCGTCGCGCAGATGGGGGGGCATAATCGGGGTTAAGGGTTGCCCCAGCAGCTCCGCTTTGGTGAAGCCGAACATCTGCTCGGCGGCGGCGTTGAACTCGCAGACCAGGCCGTGCTCATCGAGGGAGATGATGGCATCGGCGGCGGCATTGATAATGTGGCGGTATTTGCCCTCGCTCTCCCGCAGGGCTTCCTCCACCCGTTGGCGCTCGGTGATTTCGCGCTCCAGGCGGCAGGCACGCTGGTCCAAATCCGCCGAGCTGCGCCGCAGCCTGCCGATGGCCAGGGCCAGGCTGGACAGCCCCACCCCAGCCATCACGGCCATTAAGGCAAAGGTCCCCCGCAGACCTCCCCGGGTCTGGGCGACGGCGGTATCCAAGGGGAAAACGATCTCCAAGACTCCGCGCACGTCCCCGGTTTGCCAGTCCGTTTTGGGACTGGCTGGGTGCGTATTATGGCAAGTGACGCAGCCGGGGCGCATCAGGTCCGCCGTCGCATAGCGCAGTGCTGGGCGGCCCTGGACCTCCTCAAGACGATGGAAGGACGCGGTGGGGTGGCGCTGCAAGTAATCCCAGGCGGCCTGGCTAAAGGC
>JBJMPB010000090.1:0-4133 GCA_045803455.1 Gemmatimonadales bacterium
ACCTTCTGCCCAGCCCGTCAAGAGCGATAGTGACTGCATCCGGCTACTTTCAGGAAGTGCAGTCCAGAGGAAGATCAGAGCTGCAGCAAATCCGAGCGCCGTGCGGACCGCATGCAGCCTGCCCTAGCGCTCAACCAGAGCACGAGTTCTCAGATCGGCCTCGGCCTCGGGCGGGTGCATGAGCGCATTGTTGGTCGGCATGATCGCCAGCATCGTGTACGGCCAGTTTGCGACCAGGACGGCTGCACCGAAGAACCAGCGCCAGTTCCCTGTCAGCCACCCTGCCCTGATCCCGAGAACGAAGCCGATGGCGGCCAGAGGTGCCTGCATCACGAACCCGGATTTGTAGGCGAGCTTCCACTGGACCAGCAGCGAGCGGTCATCCAGGAGCAAGCGGGCGGGCTGCTCGGCGACATTGATATAGAGGGCTGCCCCGGCGAAGAGCGCGGCGACGATCAATGCGAGCAGTCCAGCGACCATGGCCTTTTCCAACCTGACCGGAGATTATCACGGGTGCTTCGCCTGTGGCTCCCCATTGATTTAGGATATCGTCTGGCTGGTCCGGCCGTGCTACCGAGCTTGAAGAACTTCAAGGACGACAATGACCCTGAAAATCTACGGCGTTCTCCGCTCGCGTGCCTCTCGCAACGTGTGGCTGGCGAAAGAGCTCGGTATTTCATACGAGCTCATCCCAGTCATACAAGCCTACCGCCTGCCGGACCTATCCTCTTCCGAAGCTCCCCTCCATACGGGCTCGCCCACCTTTCGTGCGATCAATCCGAATGGATTGATTCCCTGCATCGACGATGACGGCCTCGTGCTCAACGAGTCACTGGCGATCAACCTCTACTTGGCCAAGAAGCACGGTGGGCCACTGGCACCTGTCGATATCCGCGAGGATGGCCTCATGACGATGTGGTCGCTATGGGCTGCAGCGGAGTGTGAGCCGCACACGGTGCAGATTATCTTCCACCGCGTCGATCGCCCGGAACAGGAGCGCGATCCCGCAATCGTCGATACGGCGATTACCGCATTGAGGCGTCCCTTTGCCGTTCTCGATGAAGCGCTTCGCGCCGGAGGCGGAAACCTCGTTGGCCGGCGATTCACCGTCGCTGACCTCAATGTCGCGGAGGTACTTCGCTATGCTCAGGCTGCACCGGAACTGTTTGCCGGATTCCCGCATGTGCAAGCTTGGATCGAGAGCTGTCAGCAGCGCCCCACTTTCCAGGAGATGATGCGAGAGCGCAGCGGCGAGCCAGCGTAGTCGGCAGGCAAGGTGCACTGTCGAAGTCACTCCGTCTTTGCGAGCCGCAGGCGAAGCAATCCAGCCTTTCAGCCGGTGCGCCGCTGGATTGCTTCGCTCCACTCGCAAAGACGAGGCAGGCATAAGGGAACAACAGCCGCGGAACTTGTCGTCCATGAGGAAGGCCGGTCAGGCGGGTTGCTACGTGAGTAAGCGAGTCAGCATCGTGCGAGTTCTTCACGGACGACACGCGAGAGCACGCTTCTCCGAGCAGCACGCTAATAGCGCCTTCAGTGATCGGCAGCGAGACGGCTTCCGGATGGCCGTCGGTTCCCCTTTGATCATTGCCCAGGCGGCGATTCCCCCATGACGCGAGCGACCAGAATTTCATTCACCGAGAATGCAAGAATCGCTTCGCGGTGATCTTCCATGATCGTCTTAACGGCGACCAAGAGATATCTCTCTTCGAGTGCCGCCCGTAGCTTCAGCTCGGGAATCTTGCACCTCCCGAAGGCGACACGTGCACTCGCCTCGACTTCGAGAAACTTGGAGAGTTCGAGAGCCCGTTCTGTGACGCATTTCGACCAGGCTCCATATGAAGGCATTTCGACGATTGCCAAATACCTTGCCTCGACATCCTCGGCCGTTTCGGCGCGTGCAGCGGTCAGGAGCAAGATGGCAGCGGAGAGTGCGAGGAGCGCGATTCTGATCATGCACCTACAGAATTCGGGACCAGGGACACGTCAAGCACTCCTAAAGAGGGATGCCGCTTGCCGCCGCAGTCCAATAATGCGGTCGGCTCCTCCCGCGGACGAGTTCGACCCCGCTTCACCCTCGTCGAACCATCCTCGCCCGACCCGCATCATGGATTGACGCGCAGGATCTCGACGCCGGGTGGCGACAGGAGAATCTCGCTAAAAGCATGCATCCAGTTGCCGGTCTCCTGATCGGATCCCACCCCGCGACTGCGGAACTGATCGAGCTGATCAAGGCTGGTAAGCTCGACCTCGAATTGCAGGGCCGCGCCACCATGACCTCGCGTCAAGGGCACGAGCAGCCGGGCGTTGAGGCCATTGCTCCGAGCCGCCTCGACCTCGCGCCCGATGAAGTCGATGGCGTGCTGGCGATTGATCGGCAGCACGTCGTAGGAGAAGCGGGCAAGATACATCGCGACCTCCTGCAACTGTCCCTCGGTGGGATATGCTAACCCAAGTCGGCCTTGTCTCAAGATCCAATGCTGCCAGTTGGATTGAGTTGCCGCCGGCTCGATAGAAAAGACGTGTGCGACCGATCCGATGATCTGTCGAGCACCGGCCCGGAACCGAGTAGCGGTCAGATGATTGCTTGGTGAAGGGGTCCATCGAGGCCAGGGTCATGATCCGAAAGCTGGTCCTGCTCGCCGTTGCCTCTGCCTTGGCCCTCGCCACGCCGGGAGCAGCGGACAGGGACTATGCTGCAGAACGCGAGGGAATGGTCGGGACGATCGTGGCTCTCGCGAAGAGTGGGGCCGGGCTGCCGGGCAGCGACGGGCTCCATCCATCTACCCTCACGGCGATGCGGGAGGTGCCCCGGCACGCGTTCGTGCCCGAGGATGTCCGTGCCAACGCCTATGCGAACCGTCCCCTCCCGATCGGCTACGGCCAGACGATCTCGCAGCCCTACATCGTCGCGCTCATGACCGACCTCGCGAAGCCGGACAAGGATGATGTCGCGCTCGAAGTCGGCACCGGTTCGGGCTATCAGGCCGCCGTGCTTTCCCGGCTGGTCGACCGCGTCTACTCGGTCGAGATCGTCGAGCCGCTGGCCAGCCAGGCGAAGGAACGGTTGCGTGCCCTGGGCTATGACAACATCACGGTGCGCCAGGGTGACGGCTATCACGGCTGGCCCGAGCACGCGCCCTTCGACTCCATCCTGGTCACGGCAGCCGCGAGCCACATCCCGCCGCCACTGGTCGGCCAGCTCAAGCCCGGCGGCCGGATGGTGATCCCGGTCGGGCCGCCTTTCATGGCCCAGAACCTGATGCTGGTCGAGAAGAACCCGGACGGACAGGTGCACACGCGCGTGCTTCTGCCCGTCAGCTTCGTCGCTCTGACCGGCAGCGGCGGCCATTGAAACCGTGGCCCTCCTGGCCGCCATCGGCATTCTCGCGGGCGCGTCCATCGCCTACGAAATCCTGCTGACGCGGTTGTTCTCGATCCTGCTGTGGCACCACTTCGCCCATATGATCATCAGCGTGGCCCTGCTCGGAATCGGCGCCAGCGGCACCTTCCTCGCCTTCTCGCAGCACGTCCTGGGGTCCCGCTTCACGCTGGTCTTCACACTCTGCGCGGTGCTGTTCTCGTTCTCGGCCACCGGGGGATTCGCCCTCGCGCAGCGCGTGCCGTTCAACCCGCTCGAAGTGATCTGGGACCTCGACCAGCAGTTTCAGCTCGCGCGGATCTATCTGCTGCTGGCCGTGCCTTTCTTCGCCGTCGGACTCGCCATCGGGCTTGCCTTCGTGTGCTTTGCCGGGCAGATCGCCGCCGTCTATCGCGCCGACCTGCTCGGTGCCGGCTCGGGCGCGCTGCTGATCGTCGGCCTGTTGTTCGTCCTGCCGCCGCAGGATTGTCTGCGCGTCATTGCCGGGCTCGGCCTCGCATCCGCCGCTCTGGCGGCCTGGGCCGGAGCCGCGCATCGTGCGGCAGCGGCTTTCGCACTCCTGGCCGTATTTTCCATATTCGCGTGGCCGGCGTCCTGGCTGGAATTGCGGCCCTCGCCCTACAAGGGCCTGAGCGTGGCGCTGACGGCGCCCGAGGCCCGCGTTCTGGCCAAGCGCTCGAGCCCGCTCGGGCTGCTGACAGTGGTCGAGAGCCCGGCCATTCCCTTCCGATACGCGCCGGGTCTCAGTCTT
>JBJMPB010000168.1:0-15846 GCA_045803455.1 Gemmatimonadales bacterium
GAGGTTCTCGATTCCACGCCGGTGGCGTCGGATTCATCGACCGCCTCGATCGAGACCAAGGGCGACAGCGTGGGGGGCCCTGAACACGAAGAGTAAGCTTAGGCGAAGGGACTGGTCTCAAGGCCGGTCCCTTCGACTTGCTGCCATTGCTGTCGCTCTATATAGTGGCGGCTGAACCCGTCTCGGTGGTCATGACCGCATTGTTCTTCCCGCTCATCTGTTCGCTACTAACCCTCTCAGCCGACACTCTCGAGCCTCCTGCCGAAATCGTGGCAGCCGTCACTCGGGCCATCGAGGGAGATAGCGCTACCGACCTGGAAAGTCGCTGGAGCACCAGAGTCGCCCGGGACTCGACGGACCGTGCCGCTCTGTTCGGCCTGGCCACCCTGAACCGGCTACGGTATGCCTATCCCGACGCCGAGCGGCTCTACCAGCGGGTGCTGGGCCGGGACTCGGTGGCGGGTGACCGGCTGGATGCCTACTCCCTCCTCGGTTTGGCTCAGGGCCTGGACGCTCAAGGACAGAGCGAGAAGGCCCAGGCAGCGCTCGCGCTCGCTCGGACCGCCGCCCGCCGAGTGCGCGACCCAGCCGCCGAGGGTGAGGCGCTGCTCGTCATATCGCTGCAGCGGGCATTCGGCGAAGGGATGGAATCTGGGCTGGCTACTCTCGACACGGTGGAGCGTCTGGTCCCGGAAATCCGCTACGATGTGCATGCCGAGCGCCTTCGCCAGCGCGCTGCCATGCGAGGGATACTGGGCCGGCCCGAAGCCAGGGCTGACGCGAGACAGGCTCTTCAACTGGCCCGGCAGTCCGGATACAGCCGGTTGGTAGCCCAGGCGCTCAGATCACTGGCTCAGCTGCTTCAGTTCGAGGGAAAGCGGGATTCTTCCATAGCGGTTCTGCTCCAAGCCGAGGAATGGTATCGCCGCGGTCACGATCGGACGCAGCTCTCGACCACCCTCCTCTGGCATGTCAATGCTCTGCTGGGTCAGGGCGACCTGGGTAAGGCGAATGATCTGATACAGCAGGCCCTGTTGGAGGCGCAAGCGGCCCACAATCAGTTCGCGGTAGCAGCCGCCTACACTGCGGCCGGCGCGATCGCGACCTCCCTCAACGACTACGCCGCGGCATCTGATGCGCTGGCTCGCTCGATCGCCCTGTTTCGCAGCCTCGGCGATCCGGCGGGCGAGATGAAGGCGCGGGACTATCTGGCCGTGACCGCGCTGGCCACGGGAGATCTGGGAGCAGCGCGGAAGCAGACGCTGGAAGTCCTCAACTGGTACCAACGCACCGGAGAAACCCAGATCGAGTTTTCGGCTCACCGCAATCTCGCGGTTATCGCCATGCACGAAGGAGACTGGACGGCCGCTCAGAAAGCGCTCGACGCTGCCCACGCCCTGGCTCGCCGGCTGAAGCGCCCGCTCTGGTCCAGCGAGCTGAGCTACGACGATGCCCGCCTGGCTCTCTTTCGGGGCGACC
This sequence comes from Gemmatimonadales bacterium, assembly GCA_045803455.1. Lineage (GTDB taxonomy): Bacteria > Gemmatimonadota > Gemmatimonadetes > Gemmatimonadales > GWC2-71-9 > CAVVWJ01. The sequence goes on from JBJMPB010000168.1 coordinate 1,480, forward strand.
TGCCGTCGGCAGAGCGGTCGCTCACCCGATATCTGGCCACTCTGGACTCGAGCCAGCATGTCTTCCGGCATGACGCCCGGGTCCGACTCGCCGACATCTACGCTCGTCGCGGAGACATTCAGCGCGCCCAGCGCGAGGCAACGCAGGCCTGGGACGAGCTGGAACGCTGGCGGGCAACCCTGAGCGACGATGAGCTTCGGGTTCTCGCCTTTCAGGCGTCGCCCACCGAGATGAACGACCGAGATGCTGAGGTGGTGCGCGTGGTCAACGACCTTGCAACCCGGGGACGAAGCGCTGCGGCGTTCGAGCTGGCGGAGCGGCGGCGGGCCCGCGAGTTGGCCGACCAGTTGGCGCAGGCTGCCGCCCTGAATCAGAGCGATACCTCGCATCGCAGTCCGCTCCCGTCCGAGCAATCCGCAACCCCGATGACCGCAGAGCAGGCTGCTTCCCGCATTCCCGACGACAGCACCGCCATTCTCGAGTACGTGACCGGCTCACTGGGAGCACCGACTACACTGTTTCTGCTGCGCCGCGCAAAGGAGAGGGGTTTTTCGGTGCTCACCCTGGAGCCGGCCGATTCATTGGAGGCCCGCATCGCCCGGTTCGAGGCCCTGATCCAGAGCGGGGTGGGAGCGGACGTCCTGGCAGCCAACCTGGGCGAAGCGCTGCTGGCTCCTGCCGTAGCCCGGCTCGGCGCCGGTATCCGCCGCTTGGTGATTATCCCTGACGGTCCGTTGCATCGGCTGCCGTTCGATGCGCTACGACTGAGTGACGGCCACTATGCCGCGGAGCAGTATGCCATCAGCACCGCTCCATCCGCCAAGGTGCTCGTTTCGCTCTGGCACCACGAACCGCTCACTAGCCGGCCGATGAGGCTCCTTGCCTTCGGCGATCCTGCCGTGGAGTCGAAGCCAGGGCCTGGCCTGCCACGGCTCCGCCGATCCGCCAGGGAAGCGCGCTTCGTGGCCGAATACTCGCCCGCATCCGAAGTCAGATTGCGCGACGAAGCCAGCGCGGCATACCTCAAGCGAGCCGATCTCAGGCCGTTTCGGGTGGTCCACTTCGCCACCCACACCCTGGTCGACGAGCACACGGCGGCGCGAACGGCGTTGGTCCTCGCGCCCGGCAACGGCGAGAGCGGCTTCGTCGGGCCCGATGAGTTGGCCCGGCTTCGGCTGGACGCCGACATGGTCGTGCTCTCCTCCTGCCGTTCGGCCGGAGGTGTGGTCATCAACGGAGAGGGTGTTCAGGGCCTGATCGCCCCGCTATTCCGGGCGGGCGCCCGCTCGGTCGTCGCCACCCAATGGGAGATCGGGGACAGGGAGGCCACCGGCTTGGTTCAAGCGCTCTATGGACATCTGGCGCAGCATCGACCGGTGGGAGAGGCGCTCCGCCTGGCCAAACTCGATGCCATCCGGGCCAAGCGGTCTCCCCATGAGTGGGCGGCTTTCACCGTCGTGGGCGATCCGCTGGTTCAGGTGCCGCTGCAAGGAGCGGCCTGGTGGCGCCGACCCCGCCTGCTGATCGTCCTGGTTGCGCTATCAGCTGCCCTGGTACTGTTCTACTTGCTCCGGATCCGCAGCGCCCGCAGCGAAGACGCGGCGTGGGAACCTGGGGTCGCGTCGCGCACCCACCAGCGATAGGTCGAGCCAGGCTGCAGCAGCTCTGCCGGGAGGGTCAGACTGGTGTCTGGGGTGAGTTGGGAGAACACTGCGACCCCATTCCGATCCAACAGCTCCAGGCGGTAGCGCTGAGTCCCTGCCGAGGATCGCCACGAAAAAGTCACTGGCTGTGCCGGAGCTACCTCGGCGGGCGGGGTGAGGAGCACCAGGGCTGGCCCGCCGCCTCTGGTGATATCGCTCTCCGTGTTGCGCATTACGAGTCCCACGCCGATCGCCAACAAGACCGACGCGGCTAGAGCGAGGGGCATGATGCGCCGGCTGATACTTCTGACGGTGGTCGGTTCCCGGCTGCCGCCCCCAGCCGCTTCCAGCGCTCGAAGCAGCTCGAACTCACGGTGACAGGCCTCGCATCCCATCACATGGTCCAGGACCTGTAATCGCCGGGCCTCGTCCCCTTGCTTCCGCACCAGCGCAAGCAGCTCTTCCGGAGAAACACAGCCTTCGGCCGCGGCACTCCGGCGGGCGAGCGCCTGGGCGTAGAGCTCCTGCAGTCGGGGAACACTCATCTGATCATCTCCCATCCCACACCAAGCTCCTTCAGTCGTTCGCGCAGGTCGTCCATTCCTCGGTAGAGCAGGTTCCGCGTCTTGGCCTCGCTCCATCCGAGAAGCTGGGCGATTTCCTCCCGGGGATGACCGGCGAGGTGCATGCGCACCACCGGCCGCCGCGAGGCGGGGATCTGATCGATGGCTCGTGCCACCGTCTGAGAGAGCTCCGAGTAGGCCAGATCGTCGTGAGGATCTCCCCGGTCCGGGAGAGCCGCACCCGGCTCATCCAGCGAAATTGTCTGATCCGTCCGCTGAGCCCGCCGCCGCCGCATCAGGTCGAGCGTGGCGGACACAGCGGTGCGATATACGTAGGACGCAGGGGCCCGACTGATCTGCTCACTTTTACGCTGGGCTTGCCAAAGCCGGATCCGGACCTGCTGCATAACTTCATCCACATCGGCCTCGGACAGCCGATGTCGCCACCCGACACTGCGCACCATGCCGGCGAAGCGGGAAACCACCGCATCCAGCGCGGGAGACAGCTGGTCGGGAACCGATGCCGAATCCATACGTTTCAAAGCTACAGGGGATCAGCCCACGATCTACCCTCCGCCTCGGACCTTCTAACTGGATGTTTTTCATGAGCAACCCTCACACCGCTTCTATTCCTGCTGCCGGGGCCGGCACCTTTGCCCTGGGTGGCGATCTTCCTGTGAACCGCATGGGATTCGGCGCCATGCGGCTGACCGGCAAAGGCATCTGGGGACCACCCCGCGACCGTAACGAAGCCATCCGCGTGCTTCAGCGGGCCGTCGAGCTCGGAGTGAATTTCTTCGATACCGCCGATTCCTATGGCCCTCACATTTCCGAAGAGCTGATCGCCCAGGCTTTGCACCCCTATCCCGGCCTGGTCATCGCCACCAAGGGCGGCCTCGAGCGCCCCGGTCCGGATCGCTGGGTCGAGAATGGACGGCCCGAATATCTTCGTCGCCAGCTTGAGGCCAGCTTGAAGCGGCTGAAGCTGGACCGGATCGACCTGTGGCAGCTCCACCGCATCGATCCCAAGATTCCCGCCGACGAACAATTCGCCGTCCTGCGCGAGTTCCAGGAAGAGGGGCTCGTGCGACATCTGGGACTTTCCGAGGTTTCGGCCGAGGATATCGAGCGCGCCCGCTCCTTCGTTCCTGTGGTGTCGATCCAGAACCGCTACAATGTGAGCGATCGGAAATGGGAGCCCGAGGTGGATTATTGCGAGCGGGAACGGATGGCCTTCATTCCCTGGTTTCCGCTCTCGGCCGGCAGCCTCAGCGAAGGCGGTCCGCTTCACCGGGTGGCACAGCGGCATGGCGCGACCGTCTATCAGATTGCGCTGGCCTGGCTCCTCGCTCGCTCTCCCAACATGCTGGTGATTCCAGGAACCAGCTCGGTGGACCATCTGGAAGAGAACATCGCCGCCGCCGAGCTGAAGCTCACCGATCGAGACGTGGCTGAGCTCGACAAGATCGGCGGATAAAATCAGGCGCGTTGCGGCAGGCCGGAGTGGGCGATCGTTATATTGCCTGCTATGCCCCCGGTCAGCCACGACAGCGCGACCCCAACCCCGCCCATGCTCAAGCATTGGCGGGAGATGAAGGCGCAGCACCGGAACGCGATTCTGTTTTATCGGGTGGGCGACTTCTATGAGATGTTCAACGAAGACGCCGAGCTGGCCGCCAAAATCCTCGACATAGCCCTGACCTCTCGGGGCGACGGCGTTCCACTCGCCGGCGTTCCGGTCAAGGCCGCCGCAGAATACCTCCGACAACTGGTTGGCGCAGGACACCGAGTCGCCATCTGCGAGCAGGTGGAGGACCCCAAGCTTGCCCGTGGACTGGTGCGCCGCGAGGTAGTCGAGACCGTCACGCCGGGAGCACTCTTGCAGGACGGTTGGGTGGCGGGCTCGCGCAATAATTGGTTGGTGGCCATACAACGTGGAAACGGGGAGGCCGGGAAGCGCGGAGGCGCGAATGTGGGGCTTGCCGCGGTTGACCTGAGTACCGGGGAGTTCAGTCTCGAGATCGCGCCCGAAGGTGGGCTCGAGGAGGCTCTTTCTCGTCTGGCTCCCGCGGAAGTTGTCCTACCTTCCTCCCAGGCTTCCCTGCTTCCCGATTTTCCCTCTTCCCCGCCGCTCACGACCCATCGTGAGCCCTGGGAATTTGACTCCGCGCTCGCCCGAGATGATCTGGCCCGGCGCTTCAACCTGGCCAGCCTGGACGGGTTGGGGATCGGCCCCGAAGACGAATTGGCCCTCGGCGCTGCCGGTGCGCTCCTGCGGTACTTGACCGACCTTCAGCCGGCTGGATTGCCCCATCTCGCTCGTCCGGGCGTCCGCCGGCCCGAGAGCTTTCTCTGGCTCGACGAGATGACCCGGCGGAACCTGGAGCTGGTTGAGCCGCTACGCGCCGGCGTTCGCGGCTGCACGCTGCTGGAGACGATCGACGCAACGCTGACCCCGATGGGGGGCAGGCTGTTGCGGCAGTGGCTGCTGTCTCCCCTGTCTCGTCCGGCTGAGATCGACCACAGGCTTGATGCAGTGGAGATCATGGTCCGGGACAGTCGCGGCCGATCGCGGCTGCGCGAGGCGCTTGACGGCGTGCGTGATCTCGAGCGTCTGGCCGGACGGGCCGCATCGGGCCGGGCCACTCCGCGGGAGATGGGAGCGTTGCGCGACTCCTTTCAGCGGCTACCCGACGTGGCCGGCGGTTTGACCGAGCTTGCGGGTTCCGCCCTCCCCGGCGGGCCACGGAGTCAGGCGCTGGCGGACGCGGCAGACGAGCTGGATCTGCTGCCGGATGTGACGGTAGAACTCGAGGCCGGTCTGGCCGATCGGCTTCCGGCCACGTTGGGCGATGGCGAGATCATTCGCCCGGGCTACGATCCCGCCCTCGATGAGCTTCGAGGCCTCAGAGACGGGGGCCGGCAATACATCGCCGCCCTGCAGCAGCGGGAGAGGGAGCGCACCGGCATCCCCTCTCTGAAGGTGGGTTTCAACAAGGTTTTCGGCTACTACCTCGAGGTCACCCACACCCATAGCGCGCGGATACCGGCTGATTACGAGCGGCGGCAGACACTGGCCACCGCTGAGCGGTATGTGACCCCCGAGCTCAAGGAGTATGAGTCGAAGGTTCTGGGGGCCGAAGAACGGATCGCCTCGCGGGAAGCAGAGTTGTTCGGCGCTCTGAGAGCGGCCGTTGGCCAGGCCATCGCCCGGAGCCAGCGGACCGCTCACGTGGTTGCCCGGCTCGATGTGTGGGCCGCCCTGGCTGAGCGCGCCGTGAGCAATCGCTACATCCGGCCCCTCGTTACCGATCAATTTGACCTGGTGCTCCGTCAGTGCCGGCATCCGGTGATCGAGCGGATGATGCCGCGAGAGTCGTTCATCCCGAACGATGCCCGCTTCACCGAGGCCGAACGAGTGGCGCTCGTCACCGGCCCCAACATGGCCGGCAAGTCAACCATTCTCCGGCAGATCGGCCTGTGCGTGGTCCTGGCTCAGCTCGGCTCGTTTGTCCCGGCCGAAGAGGCCCTGGTCGGGGTGGTCGACCGCCTGTTCACCCGGGTCGGCGCCAGTGACAATCTGGCGGGAGGGCAGTCCACCTTCATGGTGGAGATGAGCGAAACCAGTGCGATCCTGCATAACGCCACGGCGCAGAGCCTGGTCTTGCTCGATGAGATCGGTCGGGGGACCTCGACGTACGACGGAGTGGCCATTGCCTGGGCCGTAACCGAGCACCTGCACGACCGGCTGGGCTGCAAGACCATGTTCGCCACTCACTACCATGAGTTGATGCAGCTGCCGGAGCGCCTGCAGCATGCCCGGAACTTCAACGTGGCGGTTCAGGAAGCCGGGGATACCGTGCTGTTCCTGCACCGGCTGGAGCCCGGCGGCACCGACCGTTCGTACGGCATCCACGTGGGACAGCTTGCGGGGTTACCGACCCCGGTCGTCAGCCGGGCAAAGGAGATTCTGAGCGCATTGGAAGGCGAGCATCGAATGGTGCCTGGAGCTCCGCCAGCCGCCTCCCGCGATCCAGGACAGCTGGCCCTGTTCAGTGAGCCCCCTGCACCAGATCCCATGGTTGAGGAGCTGCGATCCATCGACGTGAACAGCCTGACCCCTCTCGAGGCACTCAACCGGCTGGCCGACTTCCAGCGCCGGGTCGGAGAGCGTAAGTGAGGGGGAGCGGGAAGCGAAACCCAGCGGCCTGGCACATCGCTCTGCTGGCCCTTGTCTTGCTCGCCTGTGGTCCTGACGATGGGGACGGCACGATGAGACTGGTCGATCATGCCGATCTCCCGGCGCCAACTCCTCCAGAAGAGCCGCCGGTCGCCATCAATCCCGTTTCCCCCGTGCGCTACCCACCGGCATTGTTGGCGCAGGGAATCGAGGGCCGGGTGTTGCTCCGTCTGTACGTGGATTCCGCCGGTCAGGTGGCCCCGGATTCGATTCGTGTCGCCGAGTCCAGCGGCTATCCGGCCCTCGACTCCGCGGCGCTGGCGGGAGCGCCTGCGCTCAAGTTCTCGCCCGCCTTGCACCAGGGACAGCCGGTGGCGGCTCCGTTCCTTCAGCCGGTGCAGTTCCGGAGTCAACGTCCCGCCGGGTCGAAACAATGAGAGCCCCACAACATTTGCGTCCCTACGCGTCCGTTCTGGAGACCGTCGGGTGGACGCCACTGATCCACCTGGCCCGCATCGGCGGTGGGCTTCGGACTCCGATCTACGGAAAGGCTGAGTACGTCAATCCAGGAGGCTCGGTCAAGGACCGGATCGGATTGGCTATCATCGAGGACGCCGAACGGAAGGGCGAGCTTCGGCCCGGTGGGACCATCGTGGAGGGAACCAGCGGCAACACCGGCGTGGGCCTCGCCATCGCGGCGGCACTCAAGGGTTATCGCTGCGTCTTCACCATGCCCGACAAGATGTCCCAGGAGAAAGTCCGGTTATTGAAGGCATTCGGAGCAGAGGTTGTCATAACTCCTACCGCCGTGCCGCCCGACCATCCCGACAACTATGTGATGAAGGCCAAGCAGATCGTCAAAGAAACACCGGGGGCGGTTCTGGCCAATCAGTTCTACAACTCGATCAATCCCGAGGCCCATTATGCCACTATGGGACCGGAAATATGGGAGCAGACTGAGGGAAAGGTGACTCACCTGGTGGCGGGAGCGGGAACCGGCGGGACCATCAGCGGAGCCGGAAAATACCTCAAGGAAAAGAACCCCCAGATTCGGATCTTGGCGGGTGACCCGGTCGGCTCCCTGTATACCCATTACCATCGAGCCCGGACACTCGGTTCCGGTCACCCCTACAAGGTGGAGGGGATCGGAGGGGACAAGATTCCCACCACCATCTGGTTCGACTGGATCGATGAGTTTCGTCAGGTTCCCGATCGCACCTCACTGGTCATGGCCCGCCGCCTGGCTCGCGAGGAGGGCATCCTCGCCGGAGGATCCACCGGACTGAACGTGGCCCTTTCGGTGGAGCTGGCCCGCGAACTGGACGATCCCAACGCCATGATTGTCACCATTCTGTGCGACACCGGTGAGCGGTACCTGTCGAAGGTTTTCAACGACGAGTGGATGCAGGAGAACCAGATGCTGGAGCCGCCTCGAACAACGGTGGAGCAACTGCTCGAGCGACGGCACCCGACCGCGCCGCCACTGGTCAGTGTGGCCCCGGCCGCTGCCGTTCGCCAGGCGCTGAACCTGATGAGCACCTGGGGAGTGAGCCAGATCCCTGTAGTTGAAGAGGGGCAGTCGGTGGGCGGGCTGGTCGAGGCCAGTCTGATGACCAAAGCGCTGGCCCAGCCGGCGCTGCTGGATCGGCCGGTCCGCGAGGTCATGGAATCCCCCTTCCCCGAGGTGGACGCCTCGTTCGCGACCGATCGGCTCGGCGCAATGCTCACCCGCGAGAGCCCGGCCGCGCTGGTCCGCAAGGACGGGGAGCTCATCGGCATCGTCAGCCGCTATGACGTCCTCCAGCAGCTGATCGGGACCAGGTAAGACTGCGTGAACAGTGAACGGTCAACTGTGAACAGGCAATTCCCGGAGCCGGCTCCCTTCACCTTTTACGGTTTACCGTTGACGCTTTCCTGTGGATGCCCATGCGGGTAACTGTCTTGACGGGCGGCACTTCCGCGGAACGTGACGTCGCGATCGCCTCAGCCGTGCAAGTGGTCGGCGCTCTGCGTTCCCGCGGGCATGAAGTGGCCGTGGTCGACACGGCCCGAGGATACATACCTGAACCCGACGAAGCCACGCTGCTTTCCGGCCTGGTCGGGACCGAGCCACCCTCGATCGTGCAGTTGCAGGCCCTCGAGCGGGGCCTGCTCCTGTCCGGACTGGCTAATCTTGCGGTCGTGCGCGATGCCGATGTGCTGTTCCTTGCACTGCATGGCGGCCGCGGCGAAGACGGAACCATTCAGACCCTGCTCGAAATGGTGGGCGTGCCTTATACCGGAAGCGGCCGGTTGGGTAGCGCGATGGCAATGGACAAGGACATCTCCAAGCGACTCTTCCAGGGCGCCGGGGTCCCGACCGCACGTTGGGTGATGGCGCCAGTAGCGAAAGCCCGAATTGAGCGCGAGTTTGGATGGCCGGTCGTGGTCAAGCCGTCAAAGCAGGGGTCGACCGTGGGTCTTACCGTGGTCAAGACGGCCAGGGAGTTCGATCCGGCCGTGGCACTGGCCCGGCAATACGACGACGAGGTGATGATCGAAGAATTCGTACCGGGTCGCGAGCTCACGGTGGGCGTTTTGGGCGGCCGGGCGCTTCCTGTGGGTGAGATCATCCCGCGGCACGAGATTTTCGACTACGAATGCAAGTATACCCCGGGGATGTCTCAAGAAATCTTCCCGGCCGACCTGCCGGCAGGGATTGCCATGAAGTGCGGCCGGCTCAGCCTCCTCGCGCACGAGGCGCTCAAGCTGGGAGGCTACTCCCGGGTCGATTTTCGCTTGACACCGAGCGATGAACTCTTCTGTTTAGAGGTGAACACATTGCCCGGCATGACGGCCACCAGCCTCCTCCCTCAGGCGGCCCGGGCGTCTGGCATGGACTTCCCCGAGCTGTGCGAACAAATCTGTCGAGTCGCTCGGCGCGGCCGAGCAGAGGATCTCTCGTAGCCTCCCGGGTCAAGCTGTAAAGGCTTTCGTCTGATGAAATCATCTCCCTCGTATCGCATAACTCCCTGGGTGGGCCGGATCATCATCGCCAACGCGGTGGTGCTGCTGATGCTGATGACCCTGTTTACCTCCCGGGACGCGTTTCGGTTTCTCCAGTTCTCTCCCCAGACGGCATTCAGTCGACCCTGGACTTTCGTCACCTACATGTTCGTCCATGCTGGCCTGCTTCACCTGCTGGCCAACATGCTGATGCTATTCGTATTCGGCACGGCAGTAGAGAGCCGGATGGGCAGTCGCAATTTTCTGACGTACTACCTGTTCTGCGGGATCGGCGCGGCGGTCTTCTCGCTCCTGCTCGGCGGAATTCTCGCCGTGGGGCCCTTTGTCGGGGCTTCGGGGGCGGTGCTGGGAGTTGCGGTTGCCTTTGCCATGTTCTGGCCCGATGCCGAATTGATCGTCTTCCCCCTGCCAGTCCCGATCAAGGCGCGCACGCTGGTGATCGGGCTGGTCGCCTTGGATGTGATCGGGTCTCAGCTCTGGGCCAACGACGGCATCGCCCACATCGCCCACGTCGGCGGGGCGCTGTTCGGATTCCTCTTCTTCCGGGTCCAGTCGCTTTCCCGCCGGGCTTCGGCTCAGCCGCCCCGGGCCGTAGAGCGGGTGGTGATGGTGCAGTCGGGATCGTCCGAGCCGGAGCAGCGGACGCCGATCACTCCCATGCGCAGCCGTGGCCGGGTCGACGCCGATCCGGTTGCCGCTGAGGTAGACCGGGTGCTCGACAAAATCAGCGAGAAAGGGATCTCCAGTCTCACCGCGGCAGAACGCCGGTTCCTGGACGAAGTGGCCAAGCAGAAGAAAACCCGCCCTCTGGACTAACTCCACCTCTCTTGCTTCTCAGCCCGAGACTTCGTATCGTCTCGCGTGCTGATCAATCTCCTGCCCGACTTCTTCGCGGTGCTCGAGGCACCCGACCGGGAGGCGGCGTATCGGCAGTATCGCGACAACCATCGTCCCATCCTCGACGCCTACTGGCGAAATTACGTTCTCGATCCCGATACTCCCCACGCTGGCACCATCGTCTCTACCGCTCTAAAAGCCAACCGCAGCGATCTGTACGGACTGGCCGCAACCACCGACCTCGTCCTGCTCAGCGAGGAGGCCATCGCGCGAGCCGAGGAGGTGTTGCGCGTCGACCGACCCACGGACACCTATCTCATGGTTGGACTGGGAGGCGCCAACGCGGGCGAGCTGGTCGTTGGTGGCCGGGGCGTGGCGTTCATCTGTCTGGAGCACTTCACCGGGAGGGTCAATCCCGAGACCTACGGCATGGGTCTGCCGCCCGACCTGATTCCGGTGTGGATCGCGCACGAGCTGGCGCACACTGTCCGGTACACCTCACCCTCGAGCGCCAGTGACCTGCGCCGGCTGGTCGCCGAAAGCGGCGGCTATTACGACTATTGGACGACCGGCAGCCGGGCAACGCTACGGGAGCTGCTCATCAACGAAGGGCTGGCCATCCACGTCGCCCAGGCGGTGGCGCCGGGATTCGATGCAGCCGATTACTTCGGCTATCCCCGCCGGCAGTACCACCGGCTCCGCGAGATGGAGTCCTTCCTGCGGCGGGCAATCGAGCCTGATCTCGACCGCAGCGGCCTCGGCCTGAGGTTGCGCTATCTATCGGGTGGGATGAGCCCATCGGCCCGCCTGGTTGCAGGCAGGGTCATTCCGGAACGCACCGGCTATTACATGGGGTATCGCATGACCGAGGCGCTCGTCGCCCAACGAGGTCTGGCTGAGGCGGTCCGCGCTCCGGTCCAGGACTTCCAGGCTGCGGAGGAGCTCGCAAAGGGAGTACAGACCGCATAACCGCTCACGTTTTGCTTTTCCCGTTTACTTTCCTATACAAAAGCTCCCAAACACCCGGTCCAGCACCTCTTCGATATCCATCGCCCCCAGCAGCTCGTCCAGCGCGGAGGCGGCTTCTCGAACGTGGTGCGCGGCAAGCACCGCATCGCCGCCGCGACCTAAATGGGGTATCGCGCCGGACAGCGCAATCTGCGCCCGGCGGAGCGCCAGGCGGTGCCGTTCGCGGGTCAGTCCGGGCTCGAGGTCGGCTAGAGCAATTCGCTCGAAAAACATTCGCTCAGCGGCAGAACGGCGGAGCACCCCCAGGCCTTCGCCACTCAGAACCGAGACCGGCAGCCCTTCTCCCGGCTCGGTGGCCAGGTCCGCCTTGGTGCGGACCAACAGCACGGGCCGCTCTCTCGCGATGGTGGCTTCGTCCTCACCCAGCGGCCGCCCCGCTTCCACGCAGAGCAGCACGAGATCGGCTGACGACACGTAGCGCTGGCTGACTTCCACTCCCAGCCGATCCAGCCGGTTCGGCGCATCCCAAAGCCCCGCCGTGTCGGCCAGCCTCACGGGCCAGCCGAGGAAGTCGGTGTGCGCTTCGACGGCATCCCGGGTAGTTCCCGGCACCTCGGTGACGAGCGCTCGATCGGAGCCCAGCAACGCATTGAAAAGCGAAGACTTCCCGGCATTAGGCCGGCCGGCGAACACCAGCAGAGCGCCTTCCCGGAGACGCTCCGCCGAAGGTGCGGTCGCGAGCAGATGCTGAATCCGGGTGGAGACCTCCTCGATCTCCGCCGCAATGCGCGCGGGTGGAACTGCCCCTTCATCTTCTTCGGGGAAGTCTATCTCATAGCTCAGTAGCGCTTCGACCTGGATCAGTGCCTCCCGCAGCGCGGCGAGCCGGCGCGATAGGCCACCCTCGAGCTGGCGGAGAGCGCTGGTGGCCTGAGCCGGGGAGGTCGCGTCGATCAGGTCGCCCACCGCTTCGGCCTGAACCAGGTCGAGCTTGCCATTGAGGACCGCTCGGCGGGTGAACTCGCCTGGGGCGGCTGGACGGGCTCCTACCGCGTACAGAGCGGTCAGCAATCGGCCAGGGACCTGCAGGCCGCCATGACAGGTGAGCTCCACCAGATCCTCTCCGGTGTAACTATGAGGACCCGGGTACGCCACGTAGATGCCGTGATCGATGAGCTCGCCGTCGGGCGAATGGAAGGCCGCCAGGTTGGCCCGCCGGGGTGGGTCCGTGGTAAAGCCCCTGATGATTCGATTGGCCAGAGAGAACGCTTCGGTCCCGCTCAGGCGGACGACAGCGAGCGCGGAGCGACCGGGTGGAGTGGCGAGTGCGGCGATGGGGTCCGAGAGCATGGCAGCAGCCCTCGGTCAAGCCTTCCGTTTGGCTCGCTTGGGACTGGGCTCCGGGGTTCGAGTCTTCACCTCGACGATGCTCCTGGCAGTGCGCTTCTGCCGTTCCCGCGCCAGCATCCATTGCTGAGGGATGCTCGCGATGTTGCTTACCGCGTAGTAGAGATTCAACCCCGATGCGAAGTTAAGAAACAGGAACGTCATCATCGCCGGCATGACGTAGAGCATCATCTTCATCTGCGGATTCGCCTCCATCCCGATCTGGCCCACCTTGCTCAGACCAAACATCGAAAGCCCCATCACCACCGGGATGATATAGAGCGGATCGGGCCGGGAGAGGTCCGGCAACCAGAGGAAGGATGCCCCCCGGAGCTCGATCGTGTTCTGAAACACGAAGAAGAGGGCGAACAGCACCGGCATCGGAAGCAGCATCGGCCAGCAGCCCCCCAGAGGGTTCACGCCGTACTCCTTGTACAGCTTGAACATCTCCTGCTGAACCTTCTGGGGATCGTTTTTGTGCTTCTCCTGGATCTCCTTCATCAGCGGCTGCACTGCCTGCAGCTGCATGTTGGCCCGCATGGCCTTCTGGTTCAGCGGCCAGAGCAGCAAACGCACCAACACCCCGAAGAAGATCAGCACGAGGCCGTACGCCAGGTGCAGGTGCTCGTGCATCCAGACCAGAAGCCAGCGGACCCCGGCGGCGACGGGCCGAATGACGGTGCGGAACCCCGGCCAGCCGTATGGGTTCACGTCGTCAAAGCCGTGACCCATCCGGCCCAGGCGATCGTACTCCATGGGCCCGGCATACACGCTATAGCTGAAGTTCCCTTTGGGCGGAAGCGGAAGGCTGAGCCGCACCGCGGCTCGAGTAGGGCGCTTCGCCGTGGTTGGAGCCGCTGTGGCCGTAACTCCGCTGATGCTGCCGCCTGTGGTGTCGTAGGCCAGTACGCCGGTGACGAAGTACTTCGACTTCACCGCCGCCCATTCCAGTGGGCCACTAACGGTCTTTGGCTCGCCCGGCTTGAGTCCCCCGAGGTCCAGCCGCTCGGTGTCGTTGTGCTTCGTGACCAGCGCCAGTGCCCGGTGATTCTCGTTGGAATCGGCCTCGGTGTTCGAGAGCGTGGGGCCCATACCGATCAGCAGCAGACCTCCATTCGGGCCCACGCCGGTGGCATGACCACTGACATCGATGCGATAGTCATCCTGATGGAACAGATACGTCAGCTCCAGATCGACGCCGTTGCGAGAGGATCTGAGACGCAGAGGCGTCGGCCCCCTGACCGTGAGGCTCTCGGCGGAGGCGGTGAAGGGCCAATCATCCAGCGGAATGGTATCGCGCCCTACAATCAGCCTCAGGCCGAGCAAGCGGCTGTCGTCGGGCAGGATTTGAGCTGGGCGCCCGCTGTCGCTAGGGGCCATGGAGCGATAACGAGGCAAGGTGGCCTGAACCAGGCGAGCCCCTCGAGTGCTCACGCCGTAGCGGTAGAGCGGAGAAGTAACCTGGACGGTGTCCTCACCCGGCTGGGAGGCTGGAACGCGGGGAACGGCAGAGGGTGCTCTCCCGCCACTGTCGCCTGTCGGCCTAGGTGTCGCTCCACTGTCCCGCGGAAGCGAGCCTGAAGAAACGCGGCTGCTGTCTGTGACGACGTCCCCGCGGCCCCGGGTGCCCGCTTCACCGCCTCGCGTCGAAGACGCGCTCGGCTTCTTCAAGAACAGAGCCGGCGCGACCGCGATAGCCATCATCAGCAGTATCGCCCCGATGGAACGGCGGTCCATGGATCAGGTCACCGGATCAGGGAACGGGATCGAAGCCACCCGGATG
>JBJMPB010000201.1:0-2521 GCA_045803455.1 Gemmatimonadales bacterium
GGACGGTCAAGGCGGTCGCACCCTGAGGATCTGTAGGGCGCGGCCGTCGAGTCCGGAAAATGTTACCCATGGCCCCCGATAATCCGGGCTGGGGAGCGGTAAGAGCGCGATCCTGCAAAGAGCTTACGAGCCCGCCCGGTAGTGTGCCGGGCGGGCTGTTGAGTGCTGGCTACTGACGCTCCAACGGCCGCACGTTGGCGGCTTGGGGGCCCTTGGGCCCCGACGTCACGTCGAACTCGACGGGCTGGCCCTCGTCAAGTGAGCGGTAGCCAGCCGACTGAATCGCGCTGAAATGCACGAAGACATCCTCGCCGGACTCAGGAGCGATGAAGCCGTAGCCCTTGTCGGCGTTGAACCATTTCACGGTTCCAACCGTCATGTACTTGTCCCTCCCTCCACATCTCGGAGGTATCAACCGACGCCGGCCCGACGCCACGGCAAGGGGACAACCTCGGCCTGCGGATTCGCGGCAGAACATGATCCTCTGCCGAGCGCACACTAACGGCTACGGCCTCTGCTTGTCACAACCGGGCGTCCGGGCGTGCCGAGCAGCAAGACGATGGCTGTGCATTCCAGTTACTTGAGCGGGAGCCACTGCGGTAGGTGGCGAACAAAGCTCCAGGTCCAGCGACGACAGACTGATCAACGTCCATGCATGCACCGGCTGGGAAGCCACGCTGCACCGGGATGCATTCCAAGACGGCCAGCCTGTGTAGAACGCTCGATGGCATCCGACCCCGACGGGCATAGTGTCGTCCCCGAATCGGGGACGACCCCAAGAACGGGAGAGCGCGTTGCCCCAGACAACCGAGCCCAGGTACCTGCGCACAGCCCAGGTCGCCGAGCTCCTTCAGGTGTCCCCAAAGACGGTCAGCCGCTGGGCGCAGGAGGGCATGCTGCCCTACGTCCGCACCTTGGGTGGCCACCGACGCTACCCCGACCGGGAGATCCGGGCCCTGCGGGAAACCCTGTCCGAGCCATCCTCAGCCGGCTAGGGTGTGTTTCAGATGGCGGGTCAGGTGTGTCTTCGCGGACTCCGCGCTGGGTCGAGGACGCCCAGCAGCAGCTGCGGATGCCGGATGCCCAGCTGTTGGTCGCCACCGGACTCGATGAGGTGCGGTCCGCGTTCGCCCGGCGCGAGATCGTTCGGGAGATCTTTCTCGCCAGCGACAAGACGACCGTCCACCTGAAGGACTTCGCTTCGGGGCCGGACGGCTTCCTGCCCTTTGTCCGGTCAGTGCTTGCCGGGCTGGCAGACTACCAGTTCTGAGCGCGAGGCCCGGACGGTACCCGTGATGCAACCGTGCGTGCACGCGTGCCATGGCTCCTGTGGCGGTGCCAGTGCCCCGGTGGGTACCCGGACGCGCTTGGCCCGAGGCTCGGCTCAGCACCGGAAATTCCATCGAGGTAATTCTACCTGCTGCTAGCTGGGCATACGCGTTTGGCCAGCGGAAACGTCGCCTTGACGCGCCCCCGGCCGCCTTCTAGATTCCGCTGCGCCCCGAGGGGCCGACGCGGTTGGACCGGGAAATCCGGGTTGGAGTTCCTGCCAGAAGGACCGACGGGTCCGGACGGCGAACCGCCGGGCGGTGGGTGGCGCCACCCGCCGTTGCGGCGGTGAGGTTCAGCGGCCTTCGGGTCGTAGGACGAGACTCTCTCGAGCGAGACTCGGGAAGGCCGTGGGAGTTCCTCGGGGCGCTGATGACCCCCAGGGGCCCATCGGCCGGGAGCAGGCGGGTTCGCCCGCCGGCCACCCGGACGGGGCTCTTGGGGGTTGTCCTTCTCAGAGTTCAGGCCGTCCTGACCGGTCGCCCGGGCCAGGATCGGTCACCTCCCAAGGCGGGACCCGCCCAGCAGCATCCGCCGTACCAGTTCCATAGGCCACCGCTCGTCCTCGTCCGAGCCGACCCACCTGTCCGCACCATTGACAGTCGACTTAGCGGTCAGTCGTTGCCATAGCACGGCAGGTTTCCGGTCCTGTCGTGGCCCACCACGCTTCTGTCGCGCCGGTGCGGCGAGAGCTGGCTGGCAGGCTCCTGGCCAGGGTGCCCGCCGTGACCGCTCAGAGGCCTTGACCTTCTCGTCGCCGAGGCGACCGAAGAAACCTCGGGGCCTCGGTTTGCCTGGAGCGGCGCGGCGACTGCGGCTGTTTAGCCGTTTCGGGCTTGTCTTGCCTGGGCGCGCGTCGCCGGCGATCCTTGCTCTGTTCCCTTGGCGTTCACTTGTTTGCTTCTTCGGGAAGGTCGGCGCATGGCTGAGGCACCGCAGCGACCGCCTGATCCGGTGACCGCGTTCCCCCAACCGGCGGATGTGGTCCAGCCCACCCCGCCGCTGTCGCGGCTGCCGCCGGTGGGGGTGGTGCTGGCCGCGGGCCGGTCTGAGCGGCTGGAGTCGGTCACCGGGGGTGGCTCCAAGGTCCTGCTCCGGCTGGGTGGCCTGAGCTTGGTCGAGCGGGCCGTCCGGTCACTGTTGGCCGCTGGGCTGGAGCGGGTCCTGGTGGTGGTCGGCCACGACGCCGGAC
>JBJMPB010000163.1:0-5944 GCA_045803455.1 Gemmatimonadales bacterium
CAGCAAAGTCGGCTCTCGTCGAAGCAAGAAGATGATCGCCTCGACCAATGACGCGTTCTGCCCTACGCTGCGCGCGGTCACCCAGACCGCCTTGCCGGAGGAGGTCAATTCGGTTCTCGAAATCGTCATCAACGGCACCGACGCCGCCGCGATCGCCTCGGCAATGAGGCTTGGCATCGATGCCGCCTGCCGTGAGGGGGTCGTGGCAATCAGCGCCGGCAACTATGGTGGCAAGCTCGGGCCGCACCATTTCCATCTGCGGAAAATCATGGATGGAGATGGATCATGAGTGACGGACTCACTGCCCGGCTCAAGAGCCCCCTCAAGCAGCGGGTGGATTGTTCGGCGGTGCTCGCAGCTTCCTGGGCCACACTCAGGGCTGACGAGCTCGCGATGCGCACGGTGGAGCTGGAGCGGGGCGGGCGCGTGCCATTGGGTGACCTCTTCGAGGTCAAAGGGAATCCTGCTGGCCGAGTTCGCTTTATGGGTGACTTGAGTCAGGTAGACCGGCTGGCAGCCGGCCTCAGCGAAGGGATGGTAACCGTCGAGGGCAATCTGGGGAACGAAGCCGGACTGGGGATGGCTGCAGGTGCGCTCCTGATCGAAGGTAACGCGGGCGAACGCACCGGAGCCGCGGCGCCCGGCTTCAAGCGCGGAATGACGGGGGGAGAGCTGATCGTGCGAGGGTCGGCTGGATCCGAAGCCGGTGCATCAATGCGCCGGGGGCTGGTCGTAATCGGAGGAAGAGCCGGAGAGCGTGCGGGGCTCAGCATGATCGCCGGCAATATCGTCATCTTCGGGGCCGCTGGTGGCGATGCGGGACTCTGGTCCAAGCGCGGCTCTATTGCCGCGCTGGGCGGCATCACCCCTCCAGCCACGTATGTGTACGCCTGCACCTATCAGCCGATCCACCTCAGAGTGATGCTTCTGCGGTTGCAGACCATTTATGGAATACGGATTCGCAAGCGACAGCTGGCCGGACTCTATCGCCGATACAGTGGCGATCTCGCGGAGCTCGGCAAGGGGGAAATTCTCGAATGGATGGCGACATGACCACACTGGAGCTGCATACCGGGTCTTTACGGATGAATGAGGTGGCCCATGAGATCGCCGATGGAATGGCAGATCAAACCGAAGCCCTGCGGGTGAGGACATTCCGCCTGCCCGGGGGCGCAAGGGTCATTGATGCCGGGGTGGAGGTGGATGGTGGGATCGAGGCCGGGCTCGCGCTAGCGGAGATCTGCATGGGTGGGCTGGGCAGTGTAACGATTAGTACGGTGCAAATCGGGAGTGAATCGCACCCTGGCGTTCTCGTCTGGACGGATCACCCGGCCATCTCCTGCATGGCCTCACAGTACGCCGGGTGGGCCGTGTCGGTGGGCAAGTTCTTCGCCATGGGATCGGGACCGCTCCGAGCTCATGCGAGGGTGGAGCGTGAGCTGTTCGAGAAACTGGGCTACGAAGAGCGCGCAGACGAAGGGGTGCTGGTGCTGGAGGGACGCGCGCTCCCCACCGATGAGGTGGCCGCGTGGGTGGCCGAGAAGGCAAAGCTTCAGCCGGCGCAGCTCACTTTCGTAATTGCTCCGACCGCGAGCCTGGCAGGCGGTGTCCAGATCTCCGCCCGGATTGTCGAGACCGGGCTCCACAAAATGGAGACCCTGGGGTTCGATGTACGCCGGGTGATAAGCGCGGTTGGCACGGCGCCCCTTCCTCCCGTGGCCAAGAACGATCTTCGGGCTATAGGTCGAACCAACGATTGCATTCTCTACGGGGGTCAGGCCCGGTTCACGGTTCGAGCGGGAGATGCCGAGCTTCAGAAATTGGCCGAGCAGGTTCCGGCCTCGGCGTCACGCGACTATGGCACGCCCTTCTACGAGATCTTCCAGCAGTATGAGGGTGACTTCTATAAGATCGACCCCTTGCTCTTCAGCCCGGCAGAGGTGTGGCTGACCAGCACCGAAACCGGCCGCACCTTTCACGCAGGGCGGCTCAACCCCGAAGTTCTCAATACCTCGCTGTACAACCTCTAGCTCGGAGCCTCTGATGCGACGTCTGACGATGTGGCTGGTTTCCGCCTCAGCTCTCGCCGCCTGCAGCCCGGCGGCCGACAAAAACGCCGAGAGTCGGACAGGAGACACGACATCCGCCGCCGCGCCTGCTTCGGCTGGACCCATGGCCATCGTGACGGTGCTCTACAACCAACCCAAAGACACCGCGGCTTTCGAGAAGTACTACGCCAGCACCCACATTCCTCTGGTACAGGCGAATCAGCGGGAGATTGGATTCGTGCGGGCCGACCTCACCAAGTTCTCCTCCACCGCCGACGGCAAGAAGCCACCGTTCTACCGGCAGGCCGAGCTGTATTTCAACTCGATGGACGACTTGAAGAAAGGAATGGGTACGGCGGGCTTCAAGAAGGTGGCCGATGACCTGGCCAACTTTGCCACCGGTGGTCTCACCGGAATGATTGCCACCGCCAGCAATACCCATGAGACCGGATCGGGCAACACCCCGGCCGCCATCGTGACGGTGATCTACAAAACCCCCAAGGACACCGCCGCTTTCGAGAAGTACTACTCGGAGAATCACCTGCCCCTGGTCACCAGCAACAAGAATGAGATCGGCTTCGAGCGGGCCGAGCTCACCAGGTTCTCCTCCAACCTGGATGGCACCCCGGCCAGCCGGTATCGCCAGGCGGAGCTCTATTTCCCGTCGATGGCGGCCCTGAAGAAGGGCGTGGCCACCCCCGGCTTCAAGAAGGTCGCCGGAGACCTCTCCAAGTTTGCCACTGGCGGGTTCGATGCCCTGATCGGAGCGGAGACCAAGTAGCGTGCGTCTCGCCGTGCTCGCCGCCCGCACCGGCTGGCACACCCAGCAGCTGGAGCAGGCGGCGGCTATGAGGGGCCATCAAGCGGTGGTCCTTCCTTATGAAGGACTGGTGGCGAACATCGGATCGGGTCCCGGGCTTCGCAGCAACAGCACTGATCTGGACTCCATGGATTTGGTGCTTGCCCGCATCATTCCGTCGGGGTCTCTGGAGCAGATCGTCTTCCGGGTGGATGCATTGCATCGCCTGGAAGATCGGGGTGTAAAGGTCATCAACTCGCCTCGCACCATCGAGCGAACGGTTGACAAATTCTGGACCTCGGCGCTGCTGGAACAGTGCGGCATAGCCACGCCAGACACTGTGGTGTGCGACCGGCCCGAAGAGGCCATCCAGGCTTTCCGAAGGCTGCAGGACGTGATCGTAAAGCCGCTGTTTGGATCCATGGGCCTGGGAATGGTCCGAGTTCAGGATGAGGAGATGGCATTCCGGGTATTCCGTACGCTCGAGCAGATCCGGGCCGTCTATTACTTGCAGCGCACAGTGGACCACGAAGGGGTTGATCTCAGGGCATTCGTGATTGGAGGGAAGCTCTTTGCGGCCATTGAGCGCCGAGCCTCCGGCTGGCGCACCAATCTGGCCCGGGGTGCGGCAGCTCAGGCGGTAAAGCTGCCGGAAGATGCCAAGGCTCTGGCCTTGCGGGCGGCTGCCGCGGTCGGTGCGGATTACGCCGGGGTCGATCTGGTAACGGATCGGGACGGACGAACCCACGTTCTCGAGGTCAATGGAATACCAGGCTGGAAAGGATTGCAACAGGCCACAGGGCTGGATGTGGCCGGAGCACTGATTGACTATCTGTCAGCCCGCAACGAGTGATCACCCCGCCCGAGGTTGCCGCCGCCGGGCAGCTCGCATGTCTACTGGAAGTCAGCGCGCCGAAACCGGGCAACGTGTCGCCCGACCGTCATTTTCACGACACGCGGTATGAGGATTTCCTGGCCAGCGCCGTCGCCATTGGGCCGGCTTTGGCGCAGGCGCATACTTCGCCCCTGGGCAGAACCATACGGCGCGCGGTGGAAGACACGCTGCGCTGGACCCGCTCCAACACCAATCTCGGCATCGTGCTGTTGCTGGCGCCGCTTGCCCGCGCCGCGCTGCAGGAGCAGGGACCCCTCCGTGATCGGCTTGAGCGGGTGCTGGCAGGGACCACAGTCGACGACGCGGTGGAGGTCTATGCCGCCATCCGTCAGGCCCGCCCAGGGGGCTTGGGACACTCCGAGGCGGAGGACGTAGCCGACCGCCCGACGGTCACCCTGCAGGGGGCGATGGCTCTCGCAGCCGAGCGCGACAGCATAGCTCGGGAATACGTCACTAGCTTTGCCCGGACGTTCGAGATCGGAGTTCCGGCGCTGCTCGCAGCGCGTCGCGAGGGGATGACGTGGACCGACGCGGCAGTCGACACCTATTTAGCGTTGCTCGAGAGTGGGGCCGACACCCACATAGCGCGAAAGCTGGGATTCGCGGAGGCGGAGATGGTGTCCGGGAGGGCGCGCGAGGTGCGCGCCGCGGGAGGAACCCGCTCGTCCGCAGGCCGCCGGGCCCTCGCTGAGCTGGATCGTGAGCTGCGGGACCCGCGTAACCGCCGGAATCCGGGAGCTACCGCGGATCTCACATGTGCTGCGCTTTTTGTCGTTATACTAGAGGGTGGCTGGGATCGTTAGGAGAACCGCCGTGCAGAGCAACTTCCGCGTTCAGGTCAGCAAGGACTACCTCGTCTTTGCATCCGCCCACTTCATCACCTTTAAGGGCCACCAGTGCGAATCGCTCCACGGCCACAACTACAGGGTCGGCGTGGCGGTCGAGGGTGCCGTTGATTCTGAGTGTCTGTTCGTCCTCGATTTCAGCGTACTGAAGCAGATCACCCGGCAATTGGTCGACACCATCGACCACAAGGTGCTGCTGCCCACCTTGAATCCCAAGCTGACATTCCGGGAGGAGGGAGACCGGGTAGCCGTCGACTACTTTGGCCAGCCGACCTATGTCTTCCCCCGGCGGGACTGCGCCCTCATTCCCATCCCTAACAGCACCGCCGAGATGCTGGCTCAGTATCTGGGCACGCTTGTCCGGCAGGAGCTGAACACCCGGGGCTACACGCACCTCACCAGCCTCGACCTCGAGGTGGAAGAGAATTACGGCCAGTCCGCTACGTACCACGAAGCGCTGGTTCCGGATTGACCTGACTGGGACACCGCAGCCAGGTCTGCCTGAGTCAACTTTCCACTATGGATCGCGCTCGCTACCAGGGCTCCGTCGCAGCCGGCGTCGCGCATTCTCTCCAGGTCCAGTCGGGTCAGCACGCCACCTCCAGCCAACAACCGAGTGCCGGGTAACCGCTGCCGTAAGGATTCCAGCAATCCCAGGTCCACGCCGCATCCGGTGCCCACCCGGCCCAGATCCAGAACGAGCAGCGACCCTGCCCCGGCGCCAGAGGCTTGCTCTGCCAGCGTCAGGGGGTCAGGACCGGCACCTCGGGCATCCTCTATGGCTGGATGAACGATCGGATGACCCAGCCGGAGGTCCAGGCTGAACACCACCCGAGGAGGACCGACCAGGTCTGCAATAGATTGAAGGTCCGAGAAGGCCTGCAGGGTTTCCAGCCCGACCACGACGTCACTGGCGCCGCAGGAGAGCACTTCGAGAGCCCCCTCCGGCAGATGGGTTCCCGCGTCCACGATCAACGACCCGGAGAATCCGGTATGAAAGGCCGCCAATTCTCGAAGCAGTGTGCGCTGGACCGCCCTTCCCTGAATGGCATCCAGATCTGCGACATAGCACTCGTGAATGCCGAGGATCGAATGGAAGGCGCGCAGCACCGCGACCGGATCTCCGACCTGGTCGGATACCAGCTTCGATTTCAGGGGTGCATACCGGCTGCGGTCGCCGCCCTGGGCGTGCACTGCGATCCCACCCGCAACATCGAGAACTGGAATGATCTGCATCGTCCTTGCCCACCTGCAGGTTCTCCATGACTTCAGCGGTGCTGGGCTGGGATATCGGAGGCGTCAACACCAAGGTCGCGCGGATTGACCAGAATCAGGCCTCAGTCCCCGAGGTGATCAG
>JBJMPB010000293.1:0-3084 GCA_045803455.1 Gemmatimonadales bacterium
AGTTCGGCCGAGATGCGCACGTCCTTTTCGGACTGGACGACCTCGATGCTCGGCCAAGCTGGCATACGCCCGAGCAGGGACGGCGTATTGCCGAAGTTGTTGAACACGTCATCGAAGAGCCGGTTCATCTCGCGGTGAAGAGTCAAGAAGGGGCTGACCTCCTCACCGCGTCGGCTGGGGACGGACGGTTGATCGCGACCCCAGGTGATCAAATCACGAAGAGCCATGATGTCCTCCATTGGCCTGTGTTGAACGTACACCACCGATCCCGCGGGCACGTGCCCGCGGGGTCTCTTGTCTCCCTCAGATCAGGTTAAGCGGCCTTGGCCTTCTCGACCTTGGGCTGGCCCTCATGCTCGATGGTCTTAGCCTCTCCAGCACCCGCGATCTCGATGCGGCGTGGCTTCATGGCCTCGGGCACCTCGCGCGCAAGGTCGATGACCAACAGCCCATTCTCAAGGTTCGCCCCGCTGACCTTCACGTAATCCGCCAAGTTGAAGGTCTGGCGGAAGGAGCGGGTCGCGATGCCCCGATACAGGACTTGGACGCCCTCGGGCTCGGGATGCTTGCGCGCCTCGACCAGGAGCGTGTTCTCCTGCTGGACGAGGTTGATCTCGTTGGGCGCGAAGCCGGCCACCGCCATGGTGATCCGGTAGTGGTCATCCCCAAGCTTCTCAATGTTGTAGGGCGGCCAGTTGGCGCTGGTCGCGTCGGCAGCGCCTAATGTGCTGTCGAGCAGGTTGAACAGCCGGTCAAAGCCGACAGTCGAACGATACAGAGGTGAGAAGTCGAGTGCGGTTCTCATCGCCACATCCTCCTGGTGAGCAACGTGGATAGAGGGCGCCGGACACCTGTTCCGGCGCCCGTTTCGCCAATCTCAGACGAGCTTTGGCGAGCCCTTATATGGGTATTTTGCTGCACGATTTCAAGAGATTAGGCCCACATCTCGGTGCGGAACCAGCCTCCATTTTCAGTGTTGGCCTATGCAGGTTTGGCTCGTGCCTCGCCGGCTGGCCTGATCACCCACGCCGTGCAGTTGACCAAAAGCGGGAGGAGCCCGCCCGAGCCCAGGCCTCCCTACGCTGTACCGCATGCTGCTCCGGGCCGGGGCTGGATGAGGCTCCGCCCTGCCAGGGGTCGGTCAAGGCTATCAGTTGGAGGACGATGCACCGAAGCCGAGGGCTCGCCTGCTCTGAGGGAACCCAGCTCCTCGAGCCCTGCCCCAACTAGGGGAACACTCATCTGGAACCGAAGACCAAGCCGATCAAAGTCGAATTTGATCTCGGCCAGGCACTGGGTCGTCAGAAGCCGCTGGATCAAGTTCGACCCAAACCCTTTCCGGCTCGGGGGATCAACCAGCGGCCCGTCGTGCTCCGCCCACCACAACTCGAGTCTACGGGAACCATCGGTCCCTCGCACGTCCCACTCCACCTCCAGCCAGCCACGAGGGGTCGAAAAGGCCCCATACTTAGCGGCGTTGGTGGTGAGTTCGTGAACCGCCATGCCCATCGGCAGCGCCAACTCAGCCGACAGCTCGACCGCTGGCCCGGACAGGAGCACGCGGGTACCCGCGCGATCATCGTAGGGCCCCAGCTCACCATGCAGAACGTTTCGCAACGAGGCCGTGCGCCACGTGGTCTCGACCAAGAGGTTGTGGGTTCGGGACAGGGACAGCACTCGAGCCTCGAACACCTGTCTGAAGTCCTCAACCGTGCTGGCCGAACGCGACGTTGCTCGCAGGAGCGCCTGGACCGTGGCGAGCGTGTTCTTCACCCGGTGCTGCAGCTCACGGATCAGGAGAGTCTGATGCTCTTCGGACCGCTTGCGCTCGAGGAGGTACGCCTCTGCCTCACGCTGGCGCTGGCGGGCACGGGTCGCGCATCGCACGGCATTGACGAGAACGGAGGGATGGAACGGGCGCTCCAGCACCGTCACATTGCCCAGCAGCTCCGTCAGGCCCGCATCAGCGTGGCTGCCCCGGGATGTGAGCAGCACAAAGGGAAAGTCCGACCAAGGTGGCTGTTGGCGGACCCAGGTTGCAAGCGCTCTCCGGTCTGAGTGCAGCAGAGCTTCTTCCGTCACAATCGCCCCGCCCGCCCGGTCCAGATCGGACACAAGCGCGTCCAGGTCCGGGCACACGGTCGAGGACACGCCAACCTCGCCCAGGATCGCGGCTGCGACCGCCGCGTCCCGCCCGGAGGGGGCCAGGATCAGAACCGGCGCAGTGTGTTCATCCGTCGCTTCGGCGTCCCTTCAGCAGAGCAGCGTTCTGACCCTCGTAGGTCGGCACCCCGGTCAGAACCCCGCGGAACTCGATCAGCCGTTCACCCACCCGCACACCACGGCTGTCGATGCAGAACTCCCGGATCGTGTTCTCGTGCGAGCCGGTCCGCTTCTTGATCACCGAGGCAGCTCGTCGGATCTGGCCGCCCGCCTCGAAGAAGCGCAGCAGCAGAACGGTGTCGCTGAGGTAAGTCAGGTCCAGGGGTGACGCCACGTGGCCCACCATTCCGGATTGCGCCAGGATCAGGATGGTCACTACGCCCTGCTGGTTCAGGTAGGTGACGAGCTCATGCATCTGCAAGATCATGAACTGCTCGTCAGGCATCGCGTTCAGGTATCCGCTCAGGCTGTCGATCACGACCACCCGCGCCGCCCCGGTCTCAACCGCGTCGCGCACCCTGCCGGAGAACTCGCCGGGCGAGAGGTCGGCAGGGTCGATCTGCTCCAGACGGAGCCGACCCTCCTCAACGTAGGGCAAAAGATCCATCCCGATCCCGGCCGCACGCTTGAGCAGCACGTGCCGGGTCTCATCGAAGCTGACCACCAGCGTGCGCTCACCTCGCGTGAGGGCGGCGTGGACGTACCCGAGCGCGAGGGAGGACTTGCCGCATCCAGACGGTCCGATGAAGAGCGTGCTCGTCCCAGGATCAAGGCCGCCTCCGAGCAGAGTGTCGAGTTCGGCCACGCCGCTCGTGAAGGGCTGCTCTCGAAAGTCCCGATGGTGCTCGGCCGCGACCAGACGCGGGAAGACCTGCAGGCCCCCGCGCCGGATCACGAAGTCATGGTAGCCGCCCCGGAAGT
>JBJMPB010000320.1:0-3109 GCA_045803455.1 Gemmatimonadales bacterium
GAGCGTGGCGATCTGCTGGGAGTACATGTTCACGCGGGCCGTCTACGAGACGCCGGACATGCAGGCCCAACACGACATCCTGGACCGCACGGCGGGCCTCTTCGAGGACGGCACCCTGCGCCACACCCTGCGCGAGGTCCGCGGTCCGCTCAACGCGGCGAACCTGCGCGCGGCCCACGCCCGCCTCGAGTCCGGCCGGACGATCGGCAAGCTCGTGCTCGGCGTGCCGTAGCGCTTGCGGCCTGCAATCGTGGTATCTTGATAGCTCATCGTGAACGCCCAATGCCGCTGGCTACCTCCGCTGGCCGTGGTGGCGCTCCTCTCCGGGTTCGCCCCGGCGCCTGGCTGCGCACAGGTCACAAGGATCACTCAGTCGGAAATCGACTGGGGGGGCCTGCTCGCTTCCCTCCTCAAGAATGGTCCGGACTTCATACGCAGCCCCCGTGCGGTCAGCGGCACTGGCGTGGTCCAGGGTGGTTGGCCTCTGGTCGTGGACTACAAGCTCGCGGCAGCGGGGGTCCTGGAGCTCCGACTCACCGTTCAGGGCGGCCCGGTAGAGCCCCTCCGCCTGCCTGGGGGTGCGGGCGAACGTCTCCACCCCGTACGCCATCTGCCGGCTGCCGCCGGGAAAGCCATGGGTGCGGGCCTTTTTGAAATCCGCGCCATCGGTGAGACCGGCAAGCCGATCGGCTTTGAGCTCTACGGTATCGGCGCGGGCGAGAAGGCGGTGGGCTCGATGGCAATCGTGGACGTTCAGTTCGGTCCGCCGAAGATCCACCTCCGGCATGACGAGCAAGCCCGCTTCTCGTTCCGGGCGAAAAAAGACTTCAACCTGGCGAGAGCGATGGTGTTCAGCCCCGGGAGCGGAGACATCCCCTCGCAGGAGGTCTGGAGAGCAGATCTGGATTGCGCCCCCAGCGCGGGGCGGCTCTGTGAAGGCGCTTGGCCCGGCCGTTCCAGCACCGGCAATCCGTCGAAGGGGCCGCACCAGTTGGAGATCAAAGCCTGGGCCGGGGCGACCCAAGGCGGGCATTGGAACTCGGCAATAGCCCTGGATCTCGTCGAAGTTGAACGCTAGATTCTGGCGGCCATCTACGTTCCTGTTGGTTGGCGCTCTCGCCCTCCTCTTTGACATCACGTTCCTGTGGTGGCGGTATCAGCGGCTTGCCGGGTCTTTGGGCAGCGAGCCGCTCAACGTCTTCATACTGCCTGCCGAGGAGCTTGTCCTGAGAGGGTATGCGCTGCAGCTCTCCGACGATTCCCTTCTCAAAGGCGAAGGCAAACCAAACCTGGATCTCCAAGTTTTGATGGAGCGAGCCCGCCTCTCTGAGGACGCAGTCCCGCAGTTTCGATTTCTTACCAAATCGGAACCGCCGCGGAAGGTTTCTAAGATGCGCTATTACCCGAAGGCCACTGAGGCTCTCGGCCAGCAGGCCTGCCGAACAAACTTCTCTTTCGATCGAGATCCAAAGGCAAAGGAAGATTCCACAGATTTACGTGTCTGGTCGCTAAGCCCAGCGGAATCGGACGACTTCAGAAGCCTCGCCTTGCGATCATCGGCTGCCCTCGTGCTCGACGTCGAGACGGAGCGGGAAGGCGCAGGCTATGGCCCGGGTTGCCGCAGATTTGTTGAAGCCGGTGAGACCTGGTTCCCCTCCTTCACGGCTCCCGCGCATTTACGGTTTGACATTCCTGCTGACCAGACCGTCTTCCTCACCTTCGAACGCTTGCGTGGAGAGCCGCAGCCATGGCAGGGGAAGGAAACGCCCTTCCAGCCGCTTGATATCTCCTCCGCAAACCCGCTCCGCGTGCAGAGCTTGCTCATCCGCAAGCCGTCGAGCCCACCCGGCAATGAGGCGGTGGCCGCCCGCGGGGAGCCCCGCTCAATCCAGATCCGCGAACTGGCTCTCGCTGATGGCCAGCTTCATGTTACGTTCGCCGGCAAGGCGAAGATCCACGGCTCCCGCGTCGCATCGCCCGGTTGGGCCGAGCAGCGACCTCACTCGGCGTCGGGGTGGCTCGCGCTCATGGGCATCATCGCAGGCCACTGCGCGATTCTGTGGGGGGCGCTCCGCCTTCCCCGGCGGGGGAGAGATGCTGACATGGAAAATGTTTTCATCAGTTACAGCCACGCCGACCGGCCATGGGCGGAATGGATCGCGTGGATTCTTGAAGAGGCCGGACATTCGGTGGTTCTTGACATCTGGGATTTCCGCCCTGGAGAACACTTCGTTCTGGAGATGGACAGGGCGGCTGCGGGTACAGGGAGGACCATCATCGTCCTTTCGGAGAATTACCTGAGATCCGAGTACACCCAGCCAGAATGGGCTGCCGCTTTCGCCGAAGATCCCAGCGGCGAGAGGCGCAAGCTGATCCCGATTCGCGTCGAGCCCTGCCAACCTCGAGGGTTGCTCAGATCCATCATCTACGTGGACCTCGTCGGCCTGGGGGAGGAGGACGCGCGGTTGGCCGTCCTCGGCGCCTTCAGCGAGCGGCCCAATCGTTCCGCACCCCGCTTCCCAGGAAGACCGAGAGCCGCAACGCAGGCCGCTCCCTATCCGGGCTCCGCCTCCGCCTCGGTGCTCGCTCCCGCTCTCCTGGAAGGCCGCCCTGAAACGCGTGGTCCGTCCCTGACCTCGGACGAGCGCTTCGCCCTGATGGGCAAGCTGAATGCGTTGCCTCCGCAGCAGCTCAACATGCTTCTCTTCGCGCTCAGCCCGCCGCCCGGGCTCATTCCGCCGATGCCCGCTCCCCAGGGAGACCGCGTCGCTGCGCTCCTCGGCTGGGCCGAAGGTCCGGGAGGATGTGGGCTGGGAGAGGTGCAGAGGCTCCTCGCAACCGTCCTGACTCCATGAGCTCATAGTCAACCTGTGCGGGGTGGCGTTGGAGGTTGAACCTTCCGAATCGCGTTTTCCCTGGGACCGCTGGCGTCCCGCCGGCATGTCCGGAGAAATCGGCGGAACGCCGGCAATCCTCGTTGCTCTCCGCAGGTAAGGCCGGGCCTGCGGCCCAATGTCGCCGCAGCCTGGAACGGGAGCTGGTCTCTTGACATAGTACCCATCCGGAGGTGAGCTTCCATGCGAGACCAGGCACAGAAAGCGGCGGCCTT
>JBJMPB010000179.1:0-2932 GCA_045803455.1 Gemmatimonadales bacterium
CCGATGTGCCCCGTGCTTGCCTCTCGGGTTCTGCTGCACGTAGTGGTTAAGTCGCTCCGCGAACTCCTCCGACCAGGCGAGGTCGTAATGGTCGTAGATGTCCCTGACGGTGCCGATGGGATCGGCAACGAGCCGATCGTAGTACACATCGAACACGGCGCCGGGATGGGTATCGCGGGTCACCAGGTTGCGTGCTATCTGATGCTCATGAAAGCCCAGAATCGCTTCGGTCATCCTGCGCACGTCGAGGCGCTCGGTCATCCTGCCGTGCACCGAATAGAAAAGGCTAAATAGGCTTGCGGTAGCCTCCACCGGGTTGCGGTGCGTCTGGATCAGGAGGGCTCCTGGGACCGTTTGCAGCAGCGTATCGACCGCACCAGTGTGGGTGGAAGATTTGAGCGTCAGACGTCGCGTCGGATGCGCGGCCTGCAACACCTGGAGAAGTAGTCGGTATTCGTAGTAGGCCCTTAGACGGTCGTGGTTCTTGTACCAATCCAGGTAGCCGTATACGGGCGCGGACGCCCAGAACAGGGGGCTGAAGAAGGTGGTTGCCAGCAGCCAGATGCACTCTTCGGGGGTGTCTACCCGGGTGTAGTGTTTGCGGTCGAAGTCGGGCACCACCTTCTGACGCCTGTGTAGCTTTCTCTGCAAGATTTGGCGACGACGATCCGGCCGTCCGTCGGAGTCAGCGTCGGGCACGGGGCGCGCCAGTTCCCACCACGGGACGGCACGGTGCACGGGGTCCAGGGCCAGCAGCCGGTGCAGGTAGGTGCTTCCCGAACGGGGTAGACCGAGTACTATGATCGGGGGCTTCAGCTGCCTCCGGAAAACCGCGGGCGTTCGCTTGCAGGCTTCGGTCAGGAGTAGCCGGTTGATGAGGCAGCTGACGATGATTTCCCGGTTGGCCACCCGGCCGGCGAAGTGCAGCGCGGCGTCGTCCTCTAAAGACTCAAGCAACCGTAACAGGCCCTCCCGGTAATACGAGCTTCCGAAGTCACTCAGGCCGGCCTTTTGCACCGCAGCCCGTACCAAAGTCTCCTCATCCAGCCCGGCGATGGGCAGGCGGGCAG
Organism: Gemmatimonadales bacterium; assembly: GCA_045803455.1. Taxonomy (GTDB): domain Bacteria; phylum Gemmatimonadota; class Gemmatimonadetes; order Gemmatimonadales; family GWC2-71-9; genus CAVVWJ01. The sequence continues at coordinate 1,071 of JBJMPB010000179.1, forward strand.
CCCCGAGATGCTTGCCCACCGTGTTCAGGAGGCGAAACCGCAGCGGTAAAGACGCGCGTGGTGCTAGCACGAAGATCCTCCCTCAATCGGGTTTTGCCCGTACTCCAATAAACGCAAGAGGGAATTATAAGCCGGCTGTCCAGATTAGTCTTGGTCGCCGCGCGCACGCAGGGGCGAAGGGCTTTCGATCGGGACGTCGCCGGCGGCTACGAGACTCGCCACGGAACGAATCCCCTCCACGTTGCGCAGCGGTCGGAGCGCCTCCTCTTCGGCCCTCCGGTACTCCGCGCTTCTTGCGGAAAGGTGGCCGCCCTCGAAGACTATGGCGAGGTTCGCGCGAGGGAGACCGAACCTCCGGACCATGAGGTTTTTGGCCACCTCCGAGTCCCTACCCGAGCCCTCGAACCCCCCGCCCTTCAGCTGGCCGCCGAGCCCGGGCGCGAAAAAGGCCGCCGAAACCAGCACCACGGCCCAGAACGACAGGATCGGCCATCGGCGGCGGTAGGTAAACCGGCCCAGGCGCGCGAACAGGCTCAATGGCGCCTACCTTTGGCGCAAGCTCTCTTCATGCCTCCATGGTAACTGATCCCTTACGGGATCAGGAAGGAATGTAACCTTCGAACTCTCCCGAAGTCACCGCGCCGTCGATCCGATTACCGCCAAAGCGTGGTGGCGCGGGGTGCCTAGCGGGTGAGAGAGTGTGTGGCCAACGATGCCTTCTAACATCGAGGATAGGGCGCGAGGGTGAGATCGGCCGTCGTGGTCGGGGGCGGTCTGGGTGGCCTGGCGGCCGCTGGCCTACTCAGCAGGGCCAGGCCACGGGTTACGCTCCTGGAAGCGGCCCCTTACCTGGGCGGTAGGCGCCGCCGTCTGACGCTGGCTGGGAAGCGTATTGACACCGGTCCGGAGTTACTCACCTTCCTAGGGATCTGGGAGGAGTACCTTAGGTGCTGGGATGGACCAAACGAGGGGAGGGCCGAAGAGTTAGCGGGCCTCAACCTCCTGCGACTGCCAGAGATCGGCACCTACCACTACCGGGACGACGTCTGCTCTTTGTCTATCGACTGTATAAAGTCACTACGTCCTGCTTTGTGCTTCAGGGTGCTCTTGGGGAGCAACGGCGCTAACGAACTTAAGACAAGCGTGTTGGACCGGGGCTGCGCTGAACTTCGGAGAACGCCGTTTCTAGGCGAAGTCCAACTTCGGAGAATAAACCTTCCACATTTACATTCCGGTAAATAGGGCGAATACGCAATTTGAGCGATGCGCTCACCGCAGTTGAAGACGTATGCTGCCCGTGTTACATAACTCCCGGAAGGGAAGGGGATGGTGACCATCTTCGCCGCCCTGCGCTCGCGCTGGCCCGTTAGGGCGAGCCTCCTGCTGGTGTTCGGCGCCTGGCAGATGGTCGTCGGGTTTACCAAGGCCCTAAGTTCGTGGTTCACCTTCATGCACCTCGGCGCCGCCTACGTGGGGGGCGGAGAGGCGCTGCGCGAAACGCTGCTGCCCGTGGCCGCAGGAGAGTTTGGGCTGCGGGATGCGCTGCAGTGGATGGATTCGCTGGGCGTCCTAGCGGTTTGGTTGAGCGTATCCTTGTTGCCCGCCGCTGCCGGGCTCCCCCGAGCGGTGCGCTGGCTGGGGTGGATCATGGCCGTGGCGATCCTTAGCCCCCGGCCGGCCTTCTTGGCGGTGGTTCTCCTGTCACTGCCCTGGCTGTTGCCGTTGGGGCGCTGGCTCAAGGGTCTACCCGTCGCGGCCTGAAAACACGGCATGGGGATCGATCAGCCTCTCGAGGAGACGTTCGCTCGCGCTCCTTGCGAATACCCGTGCGAACTTCTCAGAACGCCGTGTCCCTGAATATG
>JBJMPB010000441.1:0-2998 GCA_045803455.1 Gemmatimonadales bacterium
GGCTTCGCTGCGCGATGCCGTTTTGGTCCTCCGCGATTCACTGGTCACGGTTGACGGTGCAGCCGCCAGGCTGCAGCGGGATTACCGCAATGCCTCAGGCCCATCCCTGCTGTCGCGGGCGCAACAGATGTACGAGGCCTGCGCCCGATCGGGTCGGACGGTTCCGCAGGCTCGGTTGGCAGTGAAGCGGACCGAGGTAAACCAGCCGGTCAAGGTGGAGCAGCGCCAGGAGCTGGTGGAAGCAATGGACCATCTCACTCGGGCTCTCGGTACCTGCGAAACCGAGTTTGCTGCCATGAGCAAGCCGGGTGAGGCCGAGCGGGTGCGGGGGTACGCCAATGACCGCGCCACCAAGGTCCAGGGTGCCATTCGCAGCTACGAGCAGGTGCTGCGCGGGTTTCTGGCCACCATGGGTATTCAGGTTCTGCCCCTCGGAGTCAGCGCCGGACCCTCTTACTAAAACAACAAATATGTGGATTCACATCTCCACATTCTGTGGACGGACTGGGTTATTGTCTGCCGCTCGCGAAGGTTAGCTATCCACATCCTTCCCCAAGTCAAATCCCGTAACCCGAATAAAGAAAGGCACTTGCGGCCCTTAGGCCGGTTCCTATCTTAGGCCTACGCGCTTACAGGTACGTGCTGGGACTGAGGTTTCAGGGCGACCTGCGAGCGGGTTTGAGCGGGATATCAGGGGAGAGTGCCGACGCAACCAAGGGCTCAGGCATTCGGTGATCCTGGTGATCACCCCGGCTCGAACAGATGAAGCCAGTCGCGTGCTTCATCCGCCCCGATCTTGCGCCTCGGGGTGCAGTGCGAAAGGTCGGTCCGCGACCCGATCTGACTCGCAGCGCTCCCATAGACGAACCAGGTGGGATGGCCATCCGGCCTGGGGATCGAAGCCAAGGCTTCACCGTGCCCTCCCGAGCGGCGAATCAGCCAACCGGTGGCAGGTGAGAGAAGAACGGCGGCAGTAATGCTCCGACCTTGGGTAGTCCATGCGGGGGACGGCCGTCTAGCCACGACTAGACGGCCGTTCCGTTTTTCCGGGAGCTATTCTTCTCCACATGAAACCCATGACCATCCTGGTGTTGCACCGTGACCCCGACCTCCGCGAGGAGCTCGTGTGTCTTCTGCGAGGAGGCGGTTACACCACTCTGGCTGCGGAGAGTGCGGACAGAGCGGCAGCACAGTTGGATGGCGAGGTGGATGTGGTGCTGCTGGATTTGATGCAGCCTGGTGTCGACCGGGATGTCCTGCGGCAGGTGCTGAGGCGATCCGAGGTGGCCGAGCCTGACTCTCTGGAGGCGGCAGAGCGGCGCCACCTCTCACTTGTCCTGCGCCATACCGCCGGGAACAAGCGCCGGGCCGCCCTCATTCTTGGTATATCCCGCTCCACACTGCTCAACAAAGTTCGCAAGTACCGGCTGGAGGACGGCTGAGGCAGCGGTGAAAACCTTGCAGACGCCGCGTTGAAGCGGAGATACTGGCCCGGATCCAGACTGGCCTCCGGGCCCGCCGTCCGCCGAAGGGGCCGTCTGCCCTCCCTGCGTTCAGCGTTATCTCACGACCTTCACTCTTCCCAAGCGGGAGAACACAACCGTGCGAGTGGCCGACCCGCGCACGAGGTGCAGCGAGGCATTGGAGAGTCCCAGGGTGAATCCTTCCGGTGAAAACGTGACGTGCCGCGGTGGGCCTGCGAGGGATACGTCGAAAAGCAATGGGCCAGGTTCTGACCATAGCGCGACGGTTTCGGAACGCGGCGTGATGGTGAGCGCGGCCGAGTCGATGGTTAGCGTCAGCGCCAGTCCACGCGCGATGGCCATGATGCGGGCGCGCTGGTGAGCGGCAACCAGATGAGACGCCGCGGCCTCGACCTGAACCCGGTCCCAGGCCTGGGAGAGCTGGGGAATGGCAATGCCCATGAGGATGCCCGCCACTGCAAGGACCAGCAGCAATTCCGGGAGGGTAAAGCCGCGTTTCATGTGCCCAGAATAGGCTCGACTTTCTCTCCAACGGCACCTTTTTTGTGCGATGCGAGGCGGCAAAGGGCGGACCGTATGCCCATGCAAGCGTTGGCCCTTGTGTGGTCCGCTCAGGGCCGCGATACTAGCTGTACCCCCGAGAGCTCAGCAGTACACGGAAGGAAATGCCTTGTATACGCCTCAGCGGCTGTTCGGTGAGGTCGAGTCGTCTTCGGACATTCTGACGCACGAGCCTTTCCTCGAGCGCGCCCGGGTGCAGCGAGAGCAGGCCGATGACGGCTCCGCTCGCCTTGCGCTGGGGGCGTACGTCGTGGCCCGCCTGTTAGACAAGCTGCTGCTGCTCTCCACCAATTCCGAGCACCTCGAAGCCTACCGCTGGCAGCTCGAAGCCGTACGTCGGCACGTGAGCGACCTGCCCCCTGATGCCCCCGAATCCGCGCATCTGGCCGGAGTGGTGGGGGCAATTCCAGCCGATGGGCGGATGCAGCCCAGCCTCTGGAAGAACCTCATTGCGTACGCATACTTCTTGGAACATGACGCCAGGCTGGAGGAGAGCCTCGAGATCCTGAGCCTGGCAGCCCGGGCGCAGGGCGATCAGATCTCCGCCGGCGACTTTGCAGCATATGCCCTGTTTTCGGGAAGGCTGAATCGCCAACTGGCTCGCTGGAGCGCGGCCACCCGGTGCTACGCTGCTGCCGAAGAGAGCGCAGCCACTGTGGGAGCGTCAGTATCGAGGCTTCGGGGACGGCTCGGCCGGGGAATGGTTCATCGAGGCCAGGGCAACTTTCCTGCTGCACGCGATCTACTCGACACCGTGCTGAAGGAAGCAACCGAGCTCGGCCTCCGTGAGGTCCAGGGTCTCGCCTACGCCGAGGCGGGTGTGCTGTACGGCCTCCAAGGACTCCGTCTCGAGAGCCTCGAAGCACACTACCGGTCATTTCAGCTCACCGACGATCCGGTCGAGCGGATGCGCATCCTGGGCGACCTGGCTGTGGGGCTGATCGAGATCGGTG
>JBJMPB010000444.1:0-3493 GCA_045803455.1 Gemmatimonadales bacterium
TGGCACCACTGTTCTGACCGAGCATCTAGCCGAAGCCGCGGCCCTGCTGGATCAAGTCTGCACCGCCCCCCGCTTCGCTGACGCTGACATCAACACCGAGCGCGACCTCATGAAGATCGAGGCCGAGCAGGTGGCAGACGACATGTTCCGCTATCCCTTTCAGCTGGCATTCGCTGGAGCTTTCAAAGACCAGACGTATGGCCTTCCGGTTGCCGGGCTGCCTGAGACTTTGGCCGGCATTTCCGCTGCCGAGGTTCGCGACTGGCATACCCGGGCGATGCTCGGGGTTCGGCCCGTGGTGCTCGCGGTGGGTGACATCGATCCGGAAGAGGCTAGTGCCACCCTGGCGGGGATCTTCCAGGAGTATCGCCCGGGAGACAAGGCAAGACCCATTGTGCCGGTGGGGGGACCAACCGCTGGCGAGATGCGAGCGGTCACTCGGGAAAAGGCGCAGACCGCATTGGCAATGATCTTCCCCGGGCCCGTTCGGGCAGGCTCACAGCGGCACGCGGCAGATGTGTGGGCGGCCGTTGCCAGCGGACTCGGGGGACGGCTCTTCGAGGCTCTGCGTGACCGGCGCTCTCTAGCCTATACGGTGCTTGCGTCGAGCTGGCAGCGGGGACGGGCCGGAGCGCTGGTCACTTATATCGCGACTTCGCCGGAGCGGGAGGAAGAGGCGCGGACTGCGATGCTGCAGGAGCTGGAGGGGTTTCGAACCACACCGGTGGAGGAGGTGGAGCTGACCCAGGCCATCAATTATCTCGCGGGGCAGGCCGAGGTCGGTAGACAGAGCGCCGGAGCGCTGGCTGGGGAGATGCTGGAGGCCTGGTTGATTGGCGAGGGTTTGAGCGATCTGGAAGATCCCGCAGCGGCCTTCCGCGCGGTCACCTGGGAAGATGTGCTGCAGGTTGCTCAGGCCAACCTGGATTCGGGCCAGAGGGCTGAGGGGGTGGTGCGCGGCACCAGCTTCAGACCGCCAGCCGGCGACTGATCACATCGATCCCCTTTCCCACGTCGGCTGGAGCGCGGGCGACGATATCCACCAGGCACACTCCCACTGATGGGGCGCAGTGAAGCACGATATGACCCTCCAGGCAGAGGAGCGCCACCGCTATCTCGCCGGCCCCCTGTCGGGCCACCGGCGGCCCCAGTCCCGGCATACCCACGGCCCCGGCCGCCGCGACCACCAACGCCGACAGCGCGTCGGTGTCCCGCAGCCGCTCAGAGCTGATCGCGGTGAGCTCGACCAGGTAGTGATTGAAGGTGGTGCTCACGCTGCCATCCGCTGATCACGCCCTGGCCGGAGAGGCGGCCACCGCTTCCCGGTATCCCTCAGGTACTCCAACATCGAAGAATCGTGCAGGGCTGATGATTCCCGCCAATGCCTCGCGTTGGGCCAGGCGCTGCAGCACCGGAACGTCATCCAGCTCCTTTCCGGGCGGGAGTCCCCGTCCGACATCCTCGAACAGGTCCAGAATGTCCCCTCCGAATGCCATCCGGCCAATCGGGGTTACCGCGGCCTCGGCCCCGGCGGTGTCGAATCTGCCTGATCCCTTGTCGGCTACTGCTACCACTCGAAGTGTCCCATCAGGGGCGGTGCGGACCGAGGCTCTTCCGGTGGCGCCTTTGGAGCCGGCCTGCGTCCGGTCGATCTCGGCGAGCAGCACCGTCGTCAGCCGGGTCGTCTTGTAGGTGGCGAGCACAGCCGCCGGCGGGTTGGGCCCCTGGAACAGATTGTCGGGAAGGAGGGCCAGAAAAGGTGAGCCGCCTAGATTGTCGCGGGCCCGGAGGAACGCGTCGCCCAATCCTTTCGGATGATCCTGGGGCACAAATTCCAGCTCGAGGGGGCCCGGGTAGTTGCGAGCGACGGTTTCCAGCATCGGCTTATGCGGATTGGTGATAATGATGGCTCGGAGCAGCCCGGCATCGGCGGCCTCATCCAGAGTCCAATACAACACCGGTTTGAGTGCCACCGGAAGAACTTCTTTGGGCAGGAAGCGGGTAATGGGATGCAACCGCGTACCCAGCCCACCACAGGGAACCACCGCCGTGTCGAGTATCATGAGGAGAGTGCGGGAGCGAAGAAGCGAAGAGCCGCAGGACAGACCAGGGTATCTTGCACGCTCACGTTCGGCGAGGGGAGCAGCGTGACCGAAGCTAGTCCGGGTGGTAGAGGCGAGCAAGGCCGCGCCCCGTGGTCCTGGGCCGACCTGATCAGTTGTCTCCGGGTACCTCTGGCCGCGGCATTCCTCCTGATCTCCAGCACCAGCTGGCGCATGGCCATACTCGGAGCGGCTGCGGCCACCGACCTGCTCGACGGCCCGGTAGCGCGGCGACTGGGTGGCTCGCCTTTGGGCCCCGTGATAGACCCCATCGCGGACAAAGTCTTCATGGCATCTGCGGTTGGGGTGGTCGCTTTCTCGGGACGCCTCGAGGTCTGGGAAATCGTCGGGGTTCTCCTGCGCGACATCGTCGCCACGCTGGCGTTCGTTGGCACGCTCATCTCGCACGAACCTCGAGCTATACCCGCCCGCTCCAGCGGCAAGGCGGTCACCGTCGCCCAAATTCTCACTCTCATGGCGTTTCTGCTCGACTCACCCTATCTGCGGCCCATTGCCTGGGCGACCACGCTGATCGCCATCATCGCCATCTGGGACTATTACCGGGTGGCGCCTCGGGCTCAGAAGCGCCTCGGAGCTTGAGTGCCGGAAGAGACCAAACGGGTCACACTGGAATGGCAGGCGGGGCTCCGCTTTCGCGGCGGCGAGCCCAACGGAGCGTCCATCCTCATCGATGGAGATAATGCTGAAGGTCCCGGACCGATGCTCACTCTGTTGCTGGCAGCAGCCGCCTGCACCGGATCCGACGTGGTCGTCGTGCTGCAGAAGATGCGGGTGGCGTTCAGCGCTCTTCGGATAGAGGTCTCCGCCGTGAGACGAGAGACAGAGCCCCGCCGCTACGTATCGTTGCACCTCGACTATCACATCGCGGGGGCCGGGGTTGATCCCGCCAAGGTCCGCCGGGCCATCGATCTTTCGCTGGAGAAGTATTGCTCCGTCATTCACTCGCTTGCGTCGGACATCGCCATCACCTATGCGCTGTCGCTGGCGTGAGCTGTTCATGGCCGGCGGAGCTCTGGCCTGGGGTCACCCCGTCCGCGCACAGGTGATTCGAGAGCTGGGCATACAGACGATTGGAACCTTTTCTGATCCAGGCCTCCTGGTGGCAGGCGGATTCGCCGCGCTGCGTACCACCGGTCGAACTCGTCTGTCCCTGGGCTTAGGCGCCGGAGTCTCCGATGGAGAGCTGGCAGTCCGAGGAGAGCTGCTCGGCCATTTCCTCCTGAGCCCGGAAGAACACCGGAAGCCCGGGTTCTATATGGCTGGAGGAATCGCGGGTATTGGGGGACCCGTTGGACGAGGATATTTGGTGCTGACTCTGGGATTGGAACAGGCACCTGGGAGGAACTCCGGTTGGGCGGTCGAGATCGGTG
>JBJMPB010000509.1:0-2908 GCA_045803455.1 Gemmatimonadales bacterium
CGAGGAGGTGCGTCTGACCGGCGAATTCATCCAGCGTCTGCGGCCGCATGCGCGCCGCGAGCGGTTGCGCCTCACGTGCGGTCGCGGCGAACAGCGACTCGGCTCCCTCGTCCGGCCGCTTCCGGACCATCACGGCATCCATCCGCGGAGCAGCCGCTCGGCCGCGAAGAAGGCGAGCGCCCCGCCGAAGAACGCCGCCGCAGTGAAGCCCCCGCGCTTGGCCTGGAATTCCGGCACCAGATTCGAGGCGGCAACGTAGAGCGTCACCCCGGCGGAGATGGCGAGCCCGTGGCGCGCGAGCGGCGCGACCTGCTCGGTGAGCAGCACACCCAGGACGGTGGCGGCTCCGAGCGCCACCGCACCCCCGAGTGCCCGTCCGCGGCTCTGGCCGCCGGCCACCATGACGCTCGCGATCGTCACCCCTTCGGGCAGCTTGTGCAGCAGCACCGCCAGGAACAGCAGGATCCCCAGCCGGTCCGAGACTAGAAACCCGCTGGCGATGGCCACACCGTCGAAGAAGGTGTGCAGAGTAAGACCCAGCAGGGCCGAGGTGCCGGCCGACGCGCTCAGGTCGTGGGTCTCTTCTCCAAAATGAAAGTGGGTGGTGAACACGTGCTGAGCCAGGTGGACGGCGAAATAGCCGGCCAGTACAAAGAGCGCTGATCCAGGGGACCCCTCCAGGACCTGGGGCATCACGCCGAGAACGGTGACGGCCAGCATGAACCCGGCACCAAAAGCCAGGCAGGCGTCGATGAACCGTAGTCCCTGGCGCAGGTGTCCGACCACCGCCATGGCACCCACAACGTTGCCCAAGGCGGCGGCGAGCGCGAAGCCTACGGTATTCACTGGAGCAGCTTCCTGGCCTGGTGCAGAAGCAGCTCCCGCTGATTGCGGGAGGGTTCCTCGAGAACCTGGTCGAGCAGAGCTGATAACACCCTTCCGACTTCCGGCCCGCTGGCCCCGAGCGCCTGCACATCGGTTCCGCTGACCGCAAGGTCGCCGCGGGTCAATGGATCTCCTCTTTCCCGGATCTCCTCGACCACGGGAGACCAGGCCGGCTCCTTGCCCCTCCGAAGCTTCCAGAGCGCGGCGAGGTCCGCTGCTGCAGGTCCAATCAGGGACAGCCAGCGCCGCACCGCGATCGGGGACGACTCGGTCGGCTGCTCGGGGCCCCTCTCAATCGCGGAGGCCCGCTCGATCTCGGCGTTCGATGCCTTGAGCCGCCGAAGCACGGTCGACGGAGTCCGCGTCAGAAGTGCGGTCAACAACACTGGGTCGCGGACCGAAACCGGCGGCTCCCGACTCGTGTGCTTCTCATCCTGATCCAGCTCGGGAATCCAGACAGAAGCGGCTCCAGCGTCTCGCCACAGGGATGCGAACTGGAGAACAGACTTTGCGGTCTGCAGGCCCTTGAACCACTCGTCTCGCACGCGCTCAGCGGAGAGCCGCTTCAGTCCGGGCGCCGCGGCCTGAGCCGCACTCCAGGTCTCGGGATCGATGGCAAACCCAAAGCGGGCGCTGAACCGAAGTGCCCGCAGGATTCGGAGATAGTCTTCGGCAAAGCGATGTGCTGGATTGCCTACCGCCCGGATCAATCGGGCTTCCAGGTCCTGCTTGCCGGAAAACGGATCTCTCCACTCGTGCCGAAGCGGATGATACGCAATGGCATTGATGGTGAAGTCGCGTCGAGCCAGATCGTCGTCGAGAGAGACGCCGTACTGGACTACCGCGTGCCGGCCATCGGTGGAAACGTCGCGGCGAAAGGTGGTGACCTCGTGCAGTACCCGATCGCGGTCCAGCACGCCTACGGTTCCATACTTGACGCCAACCGCCACGGTTCGGGGAAAGAGTCGCTGCACCTCCTCCGGTGTGGCCGACGTGGCAAGATCAAAATCGGATTGCGGATGTCCCAGCAGACGGTCACGCAGACTGCCTCCTACACACCAGGCCTCGAACCCGGCGCGCTCCAGGCTGCGCGCGATATGCAGAATGGGATCTGGGATCTGCAGGACCGGGGGAAAGATCACCCTAGCTTCCGTACGTGCGGCCCGCCGAGATCGAGATCATCAGCTCCATTCGAGCCTGTGATGGAGTGCGCGGACCGCCGGGGATGGCCCCCATGGCAGTGAGTCGGCTGCCACCGCCTTCGAAAGCATACACTGGAGTCACTTCGCCTAGAGGGCACCGGGATGCCAGCACGACCGGCTTGCCTTCGTCGATCCAGCGGCGGATGGCTGGAACCGCACCGGGCGGCACGTTCCCGCTGCCGAATGCTTCGAGCACCAGACCATCGTGAGTGGGGCGGGCCAGGTCGAGTAGCTCACCCGTGTCTCCCACCACCACGGGGATCAGCGCAATCCGGGCGGAGAGATCCTCCAGAGTGGCCGCAGAGTTCGTCGATTGTTTGCGGGATGCCGCATGGTACGACACCACGCCATTCACTACTCTGGCGATAGGCGCGCTATGCGGAGCGTCGAAGGCATCAAGATCGGTCGCGTGTACCTTCACCGCCGTATGGCCGGCAAAAACCTTCCCATTGAAGACCACCATCACTCCCCGCCCCGCGCTGTCAGGATCAGCGGCAACGGCTGCCGCGCTCAGCAGGTTGGCTGGTCCGTCCCATCCCTGATCGCTCGAGGTTCGCATAGCCCCGGTCATGGCGATGGGGACTTCAGAGGACAACGTGCGCGCCAGGAGATAGGCACTCTCCTCGAGGATATCGGTGCCATGCGTGATCACAACTCCTCGAACCTCCCCGGTGACCACAATTTCGCGGACCCGCTGCCTCAACTGCCAGAGTCGGTCCGGTCCCAGGTGGCAGGCAGGGACCCTGGCCCAGTTCTCTATCCGGTAAGAACTGATCCGATCCAGTCCGGCGGCAAACTCCACCAGCGCCTCGCCACCATGA
>JBJMPB010000536.1:0-4821 GCA_045803455.1 Gemmatimonadales bacterium
TCATGCTTGCAGTTGTTTTTCCCAGCCCGATAATGGCACAGGGTTCCGGGACCGTAACGGGCATGGTGACCCGAGCGGGTGAGGGCTCCCCCCTTCCCAGCGTGTCGGTATCGGTCCAGAGCACAGGCCTGAGCACCATAACCGGCCCCGATGGCCGATACACTCTGCGCCGAGTGCCCGAAGGTGCTCAAACGATCGTGTTCCGCTGGCTGGGCTACAAGCCGATGGAGATCGGGACCACCGTGGAGGCCGATCGTACGGCGACGGTATATGCCGCCATGGAGCCGGTACCCGTGGCCCTCACCGAGATGGTGGTGTCCACCGCATCCCGCACTCCGGAGCGCATTGTCGAAGCACCGGCCGCAATCTCGGTGGTTCCGCCTCAAGTGCTGGAGAACACCTCGATTACCGGCCAGGCACCGCTCGCGCTTCAAACCGTGCCCGGGGTGGATGTGGTCCAGAGCGGGGTCAACGACTTCAATGTGAACGCCCGGGGCTTCAACTCGTCGCTCAACCGCCGCGTGCTGGTGCTGCAAGATGGACGCGATCTCTCGATTGCATTCCTCGGCGCCCAGGAGTGGAATGGCATGACCCAGCCGCTGGAAGACCTAGGCCGGCTCGAAATGGTACGTGGCCCCGGCTCGGCGCTCTACGGCGCCAACGCGTTCAGCGGCGTGATCAACATCATAACCCCGGAGGGCCGCGAGGTAGCGGGCACCAAGCTCAGCTTCGGCGGCGGCGAGCTGGAAACGATCCGGGGTGACTTTCGCCAGGCCGGGGTGTTCGGGAACGACCGCTTCGGCTATCGGCTCAACGTCGGCGGCATGAAGAGCGATACCTACACCCGCTCCCGGACATTGACCGACGGCACCTCTCTGCAGAAGGAATATGCCGAGGCCACCGATGAGGCGGTGGGGCTCACCCGGGAGAACACCCCGCTGACCGGGCAGACGGTCGACCCGGTGACCGGCGAACCGCTGGGAGATCGCGCCGCCCTCAAGAACGTGTACGCCTCCGGTCGTCTGGACTACTACCTCACCAATGGCTCGGTGCTCTCCGCCGACGGTGGTGCCGCACAGGTCGAGAACGAGGTGTTCGTCACCGGTATCGGACGGGTGCAGGTGCTGAAAGCGGTCAAGCCATACGCCCGGGCTGCCTTCGCGGCCAACCACACCAACATTTTCGGATTCTGGAACAGCAGGACCTCAGTCGATCCTCAGGTCGCTCTTTCCAGCGGCGCTCAACTGGAGGAACGGTCCGACATCTTCCACATCGAGGGGCAGCAGAACTGGGACTTCCTGCAGGACCGTGCCCGGGTGGTCTACGGCGCGTCCTACCGCAAGACCATGGTCAATACCTCGGGCACGCTGATGAATCCGATCAACGATGATCGGAGCGACGATTACTACTCCGGCTACGGTCAGGTCGAATACAAGCTCACCCCCCAGCTCCGGGTGGTGGGCGCAGCCAGGGTGGATGACGGGACATTGTTCGAGACCCAGTTTTCTCCCAAGGGGGCGTTGGTCTACAGCCTCAACGAGAATAACTCGGTTCGCTTCTCGGTGAACCGCGCGTTCCAGACGCCGAACTACTCCGAGTTCTTTCTTCAGGCTCCCGCCGCCGCCCCGACCGCGGGTCCGGCGACGGTAGAAGGAGGAATCGAGGCGTACTACACTCAGGTCCAGGCAAGCCTCCCGCCGGCCGCGCTTGCGGGACTCACACTGCATCCGTCGCTGCCCTGGAACTTCTCTCCCTCTACCCAGGTGCTGGCACTGGGCAACGCGAACCTGGACGTGGAGACCGTGCTGGGGTGGGAACTAGGCTACAAAGGGAGCATCTCCAATACACTCTATTTCACCGCGGATTTCTACATCAACAAGCTGGAGAACTTCGTCACCGATCTCCTTCCCGGAGTGAACCCCGCCTACCCGACGTTCCAGCTCACCGATAACGGCATCAACGTCCCCGCCGATCTCACGGCTTTGGACCAGCGGATCCAGCAGCTGGAGCAGGGCGGACAGCTCAGCCCGGCCCAGGCGGCGGCGCTCCGGGCGCCGATTCCTACGCTTCAGGCGGGCTACGGCAGTGTAGTAGCCGGCACCACGATCTCCGGCGCCCCGGCCCTCGCCACGCTGCCGGACGGCAGCCGGGCTGTGGTGCTCTCCTATACCAATGCCGGCCAGGTGACGGAACGCGGGATGGAGCTGGGCGTGGGCTACCAGTTCACCCCGGAAATTCGAGCAGATGCCTCCTTTACCGGCTTTGACTTCGACGTGGAATCCCAGCAGGCGGGCGATCAGCTCCTGCCCAACACACCGAGCAAGAAGGCCACGCTGGGGCTGTCGTATGTCGGCGAACGATTGGACATCAACGCGGCAGTCCGCCTGGTCGATGGCTACCAGTGGGCGGCCGGCGTGTTTCAGGGATACGTCCCGTCGAGCGAGCAGGTCAACCTGGGGGCAGGATACCGGATCAACAACTATCTGCGGATCAACGCCAACGCCACCAATCTGCTGGATCAGAAGCGCTTCCAGCTCTACGGCGGGTCGGTGATAGGACGCCGGGTGCTGGCCGGCCTTACCGCGGGCTTTTGAGGGCGGACAGGCGGACCGGCGGAGTGGTGGGTGAGGGACGGACTCAGCGGATCAAGGTTGTGGGCTCCGCCGGACGAGGCTTTGCCATCTTCTATCCCTACATGCTTAGCCTCGTCTTACCGTCACCGACTTACCGTCCGCCCGTCCGCCCGTCCGCCCGTCACGGCGAGAGCCGCTCGATGCGCCAGCGGTCGCCGTTGCGGACGTAGCGAATGCGGTCGTGTAGCCGGCTCGATCGTCCCTGCCAGAACTCGATGGAATCGGGGCGGAGCCGGAATCCACCCCAGTAGGGTGGCAGCGGCACGTCATCACCGGGGTAGCGGCGCTCCAATTCGGGAACTTGCTCGTCCAGCTGCTGCCGGCCGGCAATCACCTGGCTCTGATGCGAGATCCACGCGCTCAGCCGGCTGCCTCTAGGCCGGCTTCGGAAATACGCTTCTGACTCCTGGCGATCCGTCTGGGTGGTGCCGCCGGTAATTCTGACCTGCCGCTCCAGCTCGGGCCAGTAAAACACCAGCGCGGCTCGCGGATTCTCCGCCAGCTCGGCTCCCTTCCGGCTGCGATAGTCGGTAAAGAAGACGAACCCCCGCTCGTCGAATCCCTTCAACAGGACGATACGGGCCGAGGGAACGCCCTCTGCGTCTGCCGTTGCCAGCGTCATCGCATTCGGATCGCGCGCCTCGGCCTTGAGCGCTTCCTCGAACCAGCGACCGAACTCGATCAGTGGATCGGGGCTGACGCTCGCCTCATCCAGGCGCGCCAGAGTGTAGTCGCGACGCAGATCGCCGATCGAAACGGGCATGCCGGCTCCTAGGGGACCGATCCGGCCGGCAAGGATTCGCCGGCCAGCAATTCATTATAGATAGCCAGGTGCCGCTCGATCGCCGTACCCAGCTCGAAGGTGGAGCGGACATGCTCTCGCCCCCGCTCTCCACAGCCGCGCCACCGGTCTCCCTGCAGCAGTGTCTCCAATCCCGCAGCGAAGTTGTCACCCTCCACCTTGAGGCCAAACAGGGAGGCGAACCCGTCGGGATCCACCGCGCTCAGGATGGCGCAGCCATGCGCAGCCGCTTCGAGGAACGCGTTGGGCAGTCCTTCCCGGACCGCCGTGTTCACCAGGATCCAGCTCTCGGTCAGGGCAGAGGCGACGGCGCCGGACGCGAACTGATCCACATGCCCGGGCATCTCGAGGTTCCGGAGACCGGCGAAGCGGGCCCGGAGGCCGCGCTCGTACTCGGTGTCGCGGGAGGTGCCGAAGGCGATGAACCTGATCTGGGGAAACTTGCGAGCAAGGGCAAGGAAGAGTTCCGGCCGCTTCCGCCGGTCCCAACGGGCGAGATAGCAGACGGTGGGCCGTTCCGCCTTGTGTATGTGGTCAGGCACTGAGACGGGCGTCGGCAGGAATTCGGGGATCGACCTCAAACGGTACTTGCGTTGCGCCTTGGCCCGGAGAAACTCGGCGGCACAATACAGCCGGTGGGCCCGGCGCACCGCTCTCTGGACCAGCGGATTGTCTTCGAACAGCTTGTTGGCCAGGACCTGTCCCCGGTTGAGTGACGGATGCCGCAGCTCGGCCAGCCAGTCGCTCCACTCGTGGGTATCCCGCAGGGTCACCAGGTGCTTTCGGCCAGGCATCGCTCGCTGGGCGAGGTGGGTGGTGAAGGAGGGCTCCTGCGAATGATAGATGTCGGCATTGGCCTCCTGGAGGAGACGGGCCACCTGCCAGGGTGCCCGAGCAGGAAAGCCGAGCACATGAATCCCATCCAGATGTTCGAGCGGTCGCTGGTTACCCCGAAGCGGCACCACGGCGAACACCTCGACTCCTCGCCGGACCAGCTCGCGGCCGATCACGCGGGTGGCCCGGCCGTAGCCGCCGTGCTTGCCCCAGGAAAAGATCTCCATACTGAGAAGGCAGATTCGCATGGGGTGGCAGCATAGCGGTGTTCCGGCCGATGGTCCATGTGGTGAACAAACAAAGGCCCGGCGGGTGCCGGGCCTTTAGTACTTTCGGAGCAGCTGATTTCGACTACTTGAGCTTAAAGAAAGCGTAGATCGAGGTACCATCCTGAGCCGTCATGCTTGTCTTGTAGCAAGTGCCCGGGCTCTTTGGTGTCTGCCAGTTCTGGATAAACTGTCCAGCCGAGGCATCGTACCGCAACACCGTTCCCCCGGTGCTGGTGAATTCAATGTCGTCCATAAGCGGCTCATAAGGACACGTTACTTGTGT
>JBJMPB010000550.1:0-10209 GCA_045803455.1 Gemmatimonadales bacterium
GCGGATCATCCGCCGGGGTCTATAGTGCGAGTTTGGCGCGGGAACGGCAAGACCAGGTATTCACTTTGTACCAGGCCGGTTCGGTATTGCCGAGTGGCGACGTGCTCCAACCGAACATCGTGCGGCAGCGGCCCAAAGAGGGGAATGCCCTCCCCCAACAGCACAGGGACTCGGGTTATGATCAGCCGCTGAATGAGGCCGGCTCGGAGAAAGCCTTGAATGGTGATTCCCCCATCCACGTAAATATGGCGGACGCCGCGTTGTTCAAGCTGGCGAACGATGCTTTGGGGGTCGCCCGAGAGCTGTTTCATTCGGGCTCCAGAAGGCGGAGGGTCCAGGGATCCACTGCTCAGCACGTAGACCGGCTTCTCGCCATAAGGCCAGGCATCGAAGGCCAGGACCGTTTCATAAGTTTTCCGGCCAATGACCAGGGCGTCCACTGTCGCCATGAAGTCTTCGTAGCCGTGTTCCTCGCCGCCATCCTCCGGTAGCCAATCCAGGCCACCGTCGGCTCGAGCGATGAAGCCGTCGACGCTGGTACCGATGAAAACTGAGGCCTTCACGCTCGGACGAACTTGAGGTGGGTGACGTTCGGAGCGGCGACCGTCTTCGCCAGCGCCAGGCCCTGCAGATCCTTCACGCCATCGAACAATCGCTCGCCCGAGCCCAGCAGAATGGGCACGATGTGGAGCTGCATCTCGTCCACCAGGCCCGCATTGAGATATTGCTGGGAGATGTTGGCCCCGCCCGCCAAAGCGACGTCTTTTCCCTTTGCGGCGCGCCGGGCCAAATCGTAGGCTTGCTCGATGCCTTCGGTGACGAAGGTGAACACTGTGCCGCCCTCCAGCTCGAGTGGCGGGCGGACATGAGTCGTCACCACGAAGACGGGATGATGGAATGGCGGGCGCGCGCCCCACCATCCGTTCCACGGGTTGGCCCTGTCCCAGGGGCCCGGATGGCCGCCGAACATGTTGCGACCCATGATGGTCGCCCCGATGTTCGTCAACTCCTCCTCCAACACCGGCGTGCTCTCGTCCATCTTCCCGCCCTCCAGACCATGCGGCCTTCGCCAGGCGGCCAGTGGGAAGACCCACTGGTGGAGGTCCTCCCCGCCTTCACCCAGCGGATTCTGCACGCTCTGGTTCGGGCCCGCGGCATAGCCGTCGAGCGAGATCGACAGGCGGAGGCGCAGTCTGCTCACGCTCGGCTCCCGCTCCGCAGCTGCGCCATGGGCTGCTCGCTCGTGATGTCCACTTTGGTGATGTCCGGACGAAAGAACAGCGCAACGGTCCAGTCGAGCACGATGCGAAGCCGGCGATCCCAGCGCGGCATCTGCATCAGGTAGTAGGTTCGCCGGAGCCACCAGGCGGGAAACCCCCTCAGTCGCAGGCCGAACACCTGGGCCACAGCCCGGGAATGGCCCAGTGACGCCATTGTTCCCAGGGATCGAAAGACGAATGGCTTCGGGCTCCTGCCCTGGAGCACCGCAGCCACGTTCTCGGCCAGCCGTCGAGCCTCCCGTACGGCGTGCTGCGCCAGCGCCGGATAAGGCCGGCCCTGAGGATCGGGAATCGTGGCGCAGTCGCCCAGCGCCCACACGTCAGGGTGACTGCGGCTCCGCATCTCGGCGTCAACCACGATTCTACCTCGTTGATCATGCTCCACCGGGATCGCCGAAGTCGCGGCGCTAGGCACGATGCCGGCCGCGAGCACGACGGTTGCGGCCTCGAATGTCTGGTCGGGCAGGTGGACTCGTCCGGGCTCGATCGATCGCACTGGGGCGGAGACTCGGATGTCGGCGCCGCGCTGGACCAGTACCTGTGACGCGACCTGCGCGAGCTTGGGATCGATCTCCGGCAAGGTACGTGGGCCGGCCTCGAAGAGATGAAAGCGAAGCTCGTTGCGGTGGATTCGGGGATAGTAGCGGAGCACGTCATCGGCGAAGGCCGTGAGCTCGCCCAACAGCTCCATGCCCACCAGACCGCCTCCGATGATGATCACGGTGAGACACCGCCGCCGCAGTGAGGGATCTGCCGTTGCGTCGGCCCGCTCGAGCTGCTCGATGAAGTGGTTCCGGAGCAGGAGGGCATCGGACATGGTCTTGAAGGTGAGCGCGGTGCCGGAGCCGGGTATCAGTGCCTCATTGGTATCGGCGCCAAGCGCAACCACGAGCTGATCGTAGGGGAGATCGTAAACGGTCCCGTCCCCGGCCTCTGCCCGGATCTGCCGCCGCTCGACATCCACACCATCCACCCTCGCCTCGAGAAATCGGGCGCGCCTCAGGGCAGGGCGGATGGGCTGGGCGCAGTGCCGCAGCTCCAGCCGGCCCGAACACGCCTCGAACAGGAGCGGGGTGAGCACGAAGAAGTTGTTCCGGCTCACCAGCGTGATCTCCACCGGGAGCCGGCCTCGGCAGAGCCGCTCGAGATGGCGGACGGCAGCCACTCCTCCGAACCCGCCGCCCAGCACGACGATTCGCGTAGGTTGAGCCATTCCTCAGGGTAATCGACGATGGCTCGAGCACAAGATTCGGTCAGGGCAGGGAGGACGAGTCCCGCACCTGGTTCCTGACTTGCTGCAATGCCGCTTTTCGGTCCTCATCCGATTCGTTCCGCATCAGATGCTCCAGCGCGCGCAGATGCGCCGTCCGGAGCGCGGTCTCGGCGGGCACCGGTACGTCCGGGCGAACGCCAGTTCCCTCCCAATTGGTGCCGGTGACGGGATTCACCGCCCGTCCGGAAGGAATCCAAACCCCGAAATGATCGCTGATGCGCCGGAGCCCGCCAGGGTGGGCGCCTCCCCCCGTGGTGTCACCCACCACCTCGCCCCGTTTCTGCGTCTGTACATCGTAGGCAAATTCCTCAGCGCCGGAGAAGGTCTGGTCACTGGTGAGCACGTATACCGGTCGCTTTAGCCCATAGTGTCGCCCGTGAACTGGGCCGGTCCGGAACTCATCCCAGCGGTTCCGTGGCCGCCAGTAGAACTTGTTGATCAGTGTGTTCGAGGGCATGAGATAACTGCAGACGGCCGCCACCATGGACGGCTCACCACCGCCATTGCGCCGGACGTCCACGATCAATGCGTCGGTATGAGCCAGGAAGTTCATCGCGGCGGTGAGAGCCGAGTCGACATCGGCCGCGTCAAAATTGAAGCTGCGAATCTCCAGATATCCGACGTTGCCGCTCAGCCGCTCAACTCGCTCCAGGCCGAAGTTGATGCGCCGGCCAAAGGCGAGTCGCTCCCGTCGTTCCTGAGGCGAGGGCTCGGCGTCAGGCACCTCGTCGCGCACTTCGCGCTGGTAGACCACCTCCAGATGCAGATCATGACTCACCGCCCGAAGATCGCGGGTGAGCGTATCGGCGAAGCCACGAGCGCTGGCTATATGATCGTAGGCGCCGCGTCTCATCTTTGCCTGTATTGCCCCGGCCATTGCTGCCTCCTTGTCCGGGAACACGTACCCTTCATGCAGCCGATGCAAAAGCCCTTCGATAACCCGGCTGCGAGTTGCAGCATCGATGCTCGTATCGGGCTGCTCGGCCACCTGGGCAGCGGTGGGACTTGCAAGTACTAGTCCGAACAGAAGTGCAACCCTCAAACCCATGCTGACTCCGTGGTGGTTGGATCAACCGCGAGGGCGTCTTTGCCTCGCCCGGCGGGCAACGGTGACGGCGCGCTCGGCCCAGTCGCCCAGTGCTTCAGCGTCTTCCAGGACCTCGGCTGGCACGCAGTAGTACTGCATCACCTCACCATCAGGACCATATGGCCGAAAGGGATCCATTTTGCGACTCTCGAAGTCCGGGCGAGTGCTGTCGTCCACCTTGAAGTAGAGCGTGTCGTCGTCAATGAGCGCAAAAAACAGATCGCCGCTGTAGATCCCTACGCCGCCGAACATGCTCCGGCTTCGGACATTGCACAGCACCCGCCCGAGCTGTTCCAGCACGAAACTGCGGAAGCCGGCGCTGACCGTCACAGGATCAACACCACACCTAACCCGAGCCCGATCAGCACCAGTGCCCAGCTGATGCCCAACAGGAAACCAGGGCTGGCGGTGCTTGGCGTCGCCTCAGGAGGCAGGGTGCCACAGAACCGGCGATACTGGACTGCACCGGCTGCGGTGGTCACAACACCGATCCCCACCAGGATGGCGCCGAGATAAGGCGAGATGCCGTGACCCACCGCTCCTGGCTGTGCCCGCAACAGCCGAAGAAATAATCCGAACCGCGCCACCACGAAGCCGAAGGCCATGATCCCGATCCCGGTACGCAGCCAGGCCAGCATGGTGCGTTCGGCGGCGAAGTAGACGCGGGGATCGGGAAGCGGCTCAGCCATGGGTTGGTTGGTGAGTTCTACGAGAGCCTGAGGCGTAAAGGAAAAAGTTCGTGGTCTGCTCGATCTCGAAGCCCCATCCCAGCTCGGCAAGGCGCCGGGTGAGGTCCTCTCGGTCATAGAAGATTTTGTAGACCCGGAATTCCCGTCCGTCGTTGAGGCGCCGCTGCAGCACAGTTGCGGTGCGCTCCGGCAGGACGTGGTCCACCGCCGTCGAGGTCTCCTGGTAGCGTGAATCCACGAAGAAGATCCGTCCTCGGGGCGCCAGGCAGGAGTCGACCAGGTTCCAGAACTCGGCAAACCTCTCGGGAGGGACGTGGGAGAGCCAGAACCCGAAGAAGATGGTATCGAAGCGCTCTTCCGCCGCGGGCCGCCAGCGGAACAAATCGGCCTCGATGTATCGCACCAGGGGTGAGCCAAGTCGCCCGGCATTAATCGCCAGCATCTCGCGCGATCCATCGATGGCCGTCAGCTCATCGGCAAAGGGCAACAGCTGCTCGGTCCAGATGCCGGTGCCGCAAGCCAGCTCCAGAATTCGCCCTTCGGGCCGAAACCCGACCAACGCCGCCCGCACCTCAGATGCTTCGGCTAACCACTGCGCCTTCTGGGTAGGGCCGCGATCGTAACGACCCTGCCTGAGCCACCACTGATCGTACTCGGCACAGCGCCCTCGATAGTAGTCGAGCTGCTCCCGCAGCACTGCTCCGGTCTCCAATTCCTGTGACGATCTTTCGCTCATATCATCGAATTTACTTCGTCACAGGCGAAGCGCTGTCAAATGTTGCAGCATTTCGGCAGCTTGCCTGACCCCGTGCCTGTGGCGACCTTTCAGCATGGATCTCGACCTTCTTATCGCCGAGCTGGTGGCGGGCAAGACTGCCGCACTGGCTCGGGCGATCTCGGTGGTCGAGAACACACGGCCCGGCTTCGAGCGTCTGCTCGGTGAAGTTCACCGATCGCTCGGCCGGGCTCGTCGCATCGGGGTTACTGGTCCACCTGGTGCCGGGAAATCCACTCTGGTGGAGAGGCTGGTCGCGCAGTACCGCTCGGCTGGGCTCAAGGTGGCTGTCGTGGCGGTCGATCCTACCAGCCCGTTCACCGGTGGTGCTCTTTTGGGCGACCGGATCCGAATGGAGTCCATCGCGCTCGATCAGGGGGTCTACATCCGCTCCATGGCCAGCCGTGGGTCGCTCGGAGGACTCGCCACCACCACGCGTGAGGTCTGCGACCTGCTCGATGCTGCGGGTTTCGACCGCATTCTGGTCGAGACGGTGGGCGTAGGTCAGTCGGAGCTGGACGTGGGCCGGATGGCGGATTCCACGGTCCTGGTGCTGGTGCCCGAGTCGGGCGATGGCATCCAGACCCTTAAGTCCGGTGTGATGGAGATCGCGGACATTTTCGTGGTGAATAAGGCAGATCGGACTGGAGCCGATAAGCTGCGACAGGAAATCGAGGTCACGCTGGGAATCCGGCGGGGCAATGCCTTTCGGCACGTGCGGGCGCACCACGGACGGGCAGACGGGCGGACTGGCGGACGGATGGTCGGTATCGCGGTCAGGCGGTCAGGCGGTCAGGCGGTCGGAACAGATCCGGCAACGGACTCACCGTCCGCCAGTCCGCCCGTCCGCCCGTCCGCCCCCGCCTGGGAGCAGCCGGTCGTGCTCACCAGCGCAGTGAAGGACGAGGGGCTGACGGATCTGATCGGCGCCCTGGACCGACATCATCAGTGGCTGGAGGAGAGCGGCGAGCTGGAGCAGCGCCGGCGCCGCCGATTGCTGGAGCGAACCCGCGAAGTGGTCGACCGGGGCACCCGTAAGTGGGTGTGGGAGGAGACCCGGGCGGAGCAGTTGATCAGCGAGAGGCTGGACGAGGTGGCGCAAGGCAGAGTAAGTCCCTATGAGCTGGCCCAGGACGTGCTCGAGGAGCTGAAGCAAGGAGAGAAGATATGACGGCACGTCGAGAGGACCGGCGCAGCAAACCTGTCAAGCGACTTACCGAGCAGGAGGTGGAGCTGGAGCGGCTTCGGGCCGAAGTGGCCGCGTGGCGGGCTCGCGCAGCCGGAATTCCGGTCCGCACCGACGTCGAGCTCAGCTCGGTTTCCGGTCGTAGCGTTGAGCCGTTGTACACCGCCCTGGATCTTCCCGCCGACGTGATTCCTGCTACCGGGCTGCCGGGAAATTTCCCGTATACCCGCGGCATCCACCCGACGATGTACCGGGGCCGGCTCTGGACCATGCGCCAGTTTGCCGGGTTCGGCACGGCCGGTGACACCAACGAGCGCTACAAGTTCCTGCTGGAGCGGGGACAGACCGGCCTCTCCGTGGCGTTCGACTTCCCCACGCTGATGGGCTACGACTCCGACCACCCGCGCTCCGAGGGGGAGGTAGGGAAGTGCGGCGTCGCCATTTCCAGCCTGGCCGATATGGAAACCCTGTTCGACGGCATCCCGCTGGACCAGGTCTCCACCTCGATGACGATCAATGGCCCCGCGGCAATGTTGTTCTGCTTTTACGTTGCCGCCGCCGAGCGACAGGGAGTGCCCATCGCCGATCTACAGGGCACCATCCAGAACGACATCCTCAAGGAATACATGGCGCAGCACGCCTGGATCTTCCCGGCGGAGCCCGCGCTGAAGATCATCGTCGACCTGTTCGAGTGGGCGGCCGAGCACACCCCCAAATGGAACACCATCTCGATCTCCGGCTACCACATCAGAGAGGCCGGGGCCACCGCCACGCAGGAGCTGGCATTTACGCTGGCCAATGGCTTCAGCTACGTGGAGCACGGCGTGGCTCGCGGGCTCGATGTGGACAGCTTTGCGCCTCGGCTCTCGTTCTTCTGGGACGTGCACAACGATTTCTTCGAGGAGATTGCCAAGCTGCGGGCGGCTCGACGGATCTGGGCCCGGCACATGCGTGAGCGCTACGGGGCGAAGGACCCACGCAGCTGGAAGATGCGCTTTCATTGCCAAACCGCCGGCGTGACGCTCACCGCGCAGCAGCCGCACAACAATGTGGTGCGGGTCGCCTACCAGGCGCTCGCGGCGGTGTTAGGTGGCGCTCAATCGCTCCACACCAACGCGCTGGACGAAACGCTCGCCCTGCCAACCGAAGAGTCGGTAAGAATCGCGCTCCGCACCCAGCAGATCATCGCGTATGAAACCGGAGTGCCCAACGTCGCCGATCCGCTGGGTGGGTCGTACTATATCGAGACGCTCACCGACGAGCTGGAGCGGGAGGCGGAAGCGCTGTTCGCCGAGATCGAAGCCCAGGGCGGCGTGGTAAAGGCAATCGAATCGGGATGGGTCCAGCGGCAGATTGCCCACTCCTCCATGCGCTTTCAGGCCGAGCTGGAGCAGGGCAGGCGTACCATCGTCGGCGTCAACGATTTTGTGGAAGAGGCTGAGGCGCCGGTAGAAATCCTGAAGGTGGGTGATCAGGCCGAGCGGACCCAGCGGGAGCGGATGGCCCAGCTGCGCGCCACCCGCGATGCGAATGTGGTCTCCCAGCGGCTCGAGGCTCTCCGCCAAGCCGCTGCCGAAGAGAGAAACATCATACCGGCCATGCTGGATTGCGCCCGAGCGTACTGCACGCTCTACGAGATCCGGCATGTGCTCGAGGACATTTATGGGAGCTATCGCGAGCCGGTCTTTTTCTAAAAGACGGGAAGGACGGGAAAGAGGGGAAAGACGGAACGGCGCTGACGCGGGCCCGTACTCCGCAGGGAAGAACGTCGGCGGGGTGGAGTTGGGTGGTCGGGGGCCAGGACAGTTGCTGGAGCGGCTCACCCGGATTCGGCCCGATCACTATCGGGTGGTCAGCTGTTATCTGAAGCTGGAGCCGAGGGACCGGAGTCGGGGAAAGTATTTGATCAAACTGAAAAACCGGATCAAAGCTGCAGTGCATGGCGTTCCCCGCTTGGGCCTGGACCGCGGCACATCCGAGCCGGTGTTACGGGACTTGGACCGGATCCAGCAGTTTCTCAGGACGCCGGGCAATCTGCCGTCAACTCATGGAGTTGCGGTCTTTGCCTGCGAAGGGATCGAGCTCTTCGAGGCAGTAGCGTTGCCGGTAGTTCACCGGTCCCGCCTCGCCATTGACGGCACCCCCTTGGTCCGGGAGCTGGCCTCAGTGGAGGACGAATTCGGG
The DNA here is from genome assembly GCA_045803455.1 of Gemmatimonadales bacterium. Classification (GTDB taxonomy): domain Bacteria; phylum Gemmatimonadota; class Gemmatimonadetes; order Gemmatimonadales; family GWC2-71-9; genus CAVVWJ01. The sequence continues at coordinate 8,475 of JBJMPB010000550.1, forward strand.
CGGCTCCTGACGGCGGTGGTGGATCGGGCCAGCGCGCGGTTCTTCGAAGTCACCGCTTACAACACGCTGGAGCTCCCCGGCCTACGGTCCAACAGCACCCGCGGTAAGCGGTTTCACGGCGATCAGGATGGCTCCGGCGGTTGGGGCGAGCACACCTACAACAATCGCATTCGCCAGGAAAAACAGCGCCACTACGAGGCCATTGCCCGCGAGTTGTTTACCATCGACCGCCGGCAGCCGGCCCACGGCATCGTGCTGGCCGGACCCGGTCCCGAAGCCGGAGCGGTGAAGCCGTTCCTTCATACCTATCTCACCGAGCGGCTGATCGGCACCGCCCGACTCAATCCCAAAGACGTGACGCTCTCGGCTGTACATGACACTACGCTGGCCGTGCGCGAGGAGTATGAGCGCGCGTCGGAGCGGGCATTGGTGCATGAGATGCTCGAAGGACTGGGAACGGGCTGGGGGGTAAACGGCCTCACGCCGACCCTGCGCGCACTATCGCGCGGCCAGGTCCGCTCCCTCCTGGTAGACGCCGACGCTAGTGAACCGGGCTTCCGCTGTGGGGATTCCGGCCGGCTGGCGCTCACTGAGCGGGAGTGCCGTGGCGAAGGCGATCCCATCCCGATTCTGGATCTGGTGGACGATGCAATCGAAGAGGCGCTCCGGCAGGGAGTAGACGTCAACGTGGTTTACGAGCCTGAGGCCCGCGTAGCCATTGACGGTTTGGGCGGGCTGCTCCGCTTTCGTTGAGCAACACCCGGCCGGGAGCGGGACTCCGCGCGGTACTGTTCGACGCGGGGAACACCCTGGTCTTTCTCGACTACGCGCGCCTGGCCGAAGGAGTCAGTGCCGCCATCGGGCTCCCGCTGACCGGCGAGGGTCTGGCTCGTCACCGCGCCGCGGCCACACGGGCCATGGAGTCCGCCACTGGCGGTGACCGTCACCGGGCCGCAGCCTACCTCGAGTCTCTGTTCCTGCTCAGCGGGGTTCCGCCCGAATCCCTGGGCCGGGTGCGCGACTGTCTCAGCCGCATGCACGTGGAGCGTCATCTCTGGTCGGTGCTGGCAGACCGCTCCGCCGAGTCGCTGGCCCGGTTGCGTCAGGCAGGCCTGAAGCTCGGTGTGGTGTCCAACAGCGACGGCAGAGTCGAACAGGCCCTCGCCGCCGCCGGCATCCGCCACTACTTCGACGTGGTGATCGACTCCGCCCTGCTAGGTGTGGAGAAGCCGGATCCGCGTATCTTCCACGCGGCCTTGGAGGCACTTGGCGTCGCACCAGAGGAGGCCCTGTACGTGGGCGATCTCTACGATATCGATGTGCTGGGTGCCAGGGCGGCGGGCCTGGATGCCGTGTTGCTGGCGGGCCCGGAGCATATGGCCGGGCTCGACTGCCGGGTAACCGCTTCGATTCCTGATCTGGTGGATGACCTTCTCTCCCCCAACGCCCGCAATGGCAACTAAACCAACCCGCCCGATCCGCGTCCTCGTTGCCAAGCCCGGTCTCGACGGCCACGATCGCGGGGCCAAGGTAGTGGCCGCCGCCCTCCGGGATGCCGGCATGGAGGTGGTGTACACCGGCCTGCATCAAACGCCCGAGATGATTGCCACGGCCGCCGTGCAGGAGGACGTCGACGTCGTTGGCCTGTCGATTCTCTCCGGGGCCCACATGACCCTGTTTCCGCGAGTGCGCCAGCTCCTGGAGCAGATGGGTCGCCCCGACACGCTGGTCACCG
>JBJMPB010000586.1:0-6727 GCA_045803455.1 Gemmatimonadales bacterium
GTGCCTCCATAGATCCAGCTGCTGGAGATCAGGTGATCGCCTGGACGCAACACCGCCAGGTGAGCCAGCGCGGTAGCACCCATGCCGCTGGCCACGAAAATGGCATCCTCGGTGCCCTCGAGCAGGGCGTACTTCTTGGCCAGCGCGAGCTGATTGGGATTATTACCGTAGCGGCTGTAGAGCACCTCCTCGTCGCTGCCGACGGGATTGATGAAGGTGCTGCTCTGTTGAATGGCGGGGGCCACCGGCGACCAGTCCGGCCGCCGCTGCGGAATGCCATGGATGGCGGTGGTGGAAAACCCTTGCCGCCGGGTCATGCCGTGGGAAGAGGGTGATATACCTCGCCTACCAGCAGCACCAGCCGGTGGGCGGCAAGGCTGCGAAGAGCCTCGCGACTCCGGCTTTCCAGCCAACCCATCGTCCGAGCCAGATCGCCCACTCCGAGCGGGCCGCGATCGCAGATGCAGGCAAAGGCCTCGCGCGCGTCTGAGGGAACCCAGCCCAGCAGGCGCGGCTCCCCCTTGTCGGGCGGCACCGCTGCCACCGCTAAACGATGATGCGTGAGCACGTGGTCTATTGCCTCGTGCTGATCCTCGCGGAGGCCTTGCAGCACGAAGAAACAGACGTCCTTTCCGGTCAACAGCAGCTTGGCCACGACCTCATCGGCGCAGCTCAAGTCCACCAGCTCGATCTCGGAAAAATCCAGCAGCGCGGTGAGACACCGGCTCTGGGCCAGGGTCTCCTCGATTCTGGTTCGGACGGCAGCACCGGTGGGCCGGGTAACCAGATTGCGGTACGGAGCGGCGACGGCTTCCCGCAGCAGGTGCCCGATCCTGATGGTCTGGATCACGAGCGCTCCGCCTGCTGGGCCGGAATGATGATTTGCACCTGGGAACCGGGAAAATAGGGAAGGCGCTCGGTCAAGGGGACGTCTTCGTCCCAGGGGGGAACGATGGAGAGACGGGCGGTGCCGCTGCGGATGGAGATCTTTCCCTCCCATTGATCCAGGAAGCGCTTGATGAACGCCAGCCCCTGGCCCCGGCCAGGATCGCGAAACCGGCTGACACCCTGGATGAGGGCTGCTTCCAGCGCCGCGCCGTCTCCCCAGCGCTCGCCGAACCGTTTGGCATGAGTGCTTTCGAGTGAGCGGCGGAAGCCGACCCCGGAATCGCTGACGGCGATGACAACCACTCTGCGGCCGAGACGGCGACGGAAGGTATATGCCTGCACGGCCACCCAGCCGCTGGTGCCGGCGTGCTCCACAATATTCTGGCAGGCTTCGGAAAGCGCCATACTGAAGCGGAGCGTCGCTTTCATCTCCAGTCCTAGCTCACCATGCAGAATCCGGGATGCTCCCTCCGAGATCTTGTCGACAACGCTGTGCACGTCCTCTGATGCCCGCACCGGTGTGACGTCGAGCAATACGTCCGAGGGGCCGGTGGTGGTGGCCCGGGGAACCTTGCCGTGCAGCTCGAAGAGTTCGGCCGCCTGCTGAAAGAAGCCGGCCCTGGCCCAGTAGCGCTTGACCTCATCGCTGGTGGGGACGGTCAGGAGTGGTTTTTCCCGGCGAGCTTCGGCCAGCGCCTGTCCAGCAGTGAGGAGGCCGATCAGCCCATAGGGCGATGCCCACTGGGTGCCCCGGGCGTCGAACAACAGCTTTGGCTCGGGCGGCCACTCGCCGAAACCTTCGGCAAAGCTGTCGAAGCTGCGATCGTCGAAGTGCGCCGGGACCTCGACCACTCGGGTCACAGCATCACCAGCTCGCCCCGGAGGTATCGCGAGAGGCCGCTTGCCCCTCGAAACGCGGCGTTCCGCGCCGCGAGATTTGCGGCGTGCCGTAAAGCCGGCTCCACTGAATCCCCGGCCAGAAGGCGGGCGAACACGGCGGCTCCGAATACGTCGCCGCAGCCGGTGGGGTCGAGCGCGTCGACCTTAGGGGCGGGGATTAGAGCCGTGCGGACGGTGGGTAGGTCGGTCTCCGGCTGTCCGCCTGTCCGCCCGTCCGCCAGCCCGTCGAAGCCCGGCGCTGCCACATACGCCGCGCCCCGAGGCCCCAGCGTCACGGTAAGCAGAGACACCCCGACTCCCATCGCCTCGGCTGCCAGAATCAGGGGATCCGCCGTGAGCTGGTGCATCTCATCCTCGTTGAGCTGGACGAAATCGAAACAGCCGAACCAGCTGGGCGCGTCGGGCAGTGGACGCAGTACCCGGATCCCGTCCTGCTGCATACCCAGAAACAGGCTATGAAGGTCGGCATAGATGGGCCCCCGGAAACCCTGCCGGAGAGCCTGGGCCGTCCCCAGACAGAGCTCGAATCCGGAGATGAAATTCACGTAGACGGCATCCAGGTCTTTCACCATGGGACCCAACTCAGCCCAGGTCCAGCCCGGAACGCCACCCGACATACGCTCGCACCGGCGCTCGGTTGACTCATAGTGCAGCACCACCCGGTTGTTCGGGGTGGTGACCTCAACGCAGCGGGCGCCCGGCGCGAGTCGCACCAGATCGCGTAGGAGCCGCTGGGCTTCTGCGCTGAGATCCCGACCGACCTTGATCAGCGGAACGATCTCCCAATCGGGAGAGAGACTGGCGTCGAGTCCCCCGAGGGCGTAGGCGATTCCGCCCCACTCTTCTACCGGCGGGGCGGTCGGATCGCGTCCGTGGATCTGATCCCACACTAGAGACCCAACGATGCCGACTTTAGGCACAGCACTCGAGATAGACCTTGGCCGCCCCGTACACCCCGGCCGTCCCCGACAACTCACAGGGAATGATGCGACACACGCTGACGGCCGGCTTGAAGGCCCGCCGCGCCACCTCGCGCCTCAGCGGATCGAACAGGCGGTCGCCGGCGAGCGTGACGCCGCCACAGACGACGACTACCTCAGGATTGAAGACATTCAGCAGGTTGGCGATGCCGACGCCGAGGAACTTGGCCGTGTCGTTCACCACCTCGAGAGCGAGCTGGTCTCCATCGTGCGCGGCTTGATACACCGTCTGCGCCGTGACCTGCCGGAGATCGCCTCCCACATAATCGGCTAGCCGGCTCACCGCACCCGCCTTGAGCTCCTCCACCGCCCGCATGGCGATGTTGGGCCCCGAGGCGTACGCCTCGAGACAGCCATAGTTGCCGCACTTGCAGCGGCGGCCCTCGGTGTCGATGGTGGTATGCCCGATCTCGCCGGCGCAGTCGGATGCTCCGTGGTACAGTTTGCCGTCCACGATGATGCCGCCTCCAATGCCGGTTCCGATGGTGATCCCGATCGCGTTGCGAGTCCCCCGGGCCGCGCCCATCCACCATTCGCCCAGCACGGCGCAATTGGCGTCGTTGTCGAGTGCGGCCGGAAGCCCCAGTCGCTCGTGGATGATCTGGCGGAGCGGCAGATTGACCCAGCCCAGGTTGGGGGTGAGCAGCACGATGCCCCTCTTGGTGTCGAGAGGACCCGGCGCTCCCACCCCGACGCCGATGATGTCCGCCCCGCTGACTTCCTGCCGGGTCCGTTCGATGGTTCGCTGGGCCAGGGTGATGAGCCGGTCGAGCACATCGCTCTGGCCCGCCTCCGCATGGGTAGGTTCGCTGTCCAGCGCGTGCAGTGCGGAGCCATCCTCGGCCACGCTGCCCACGACCAGATTGGTTCCGCCGATATCAATTCCGAGGACAAATCGCACCCGACTCCTCCGCACTCACGATATTGGCTATCGCCTCCAGCACCGCATCGACCGACAGATCACGCATGCACCGATGGTGACCCAGGGGACAGCGGGGAGGACCATGACTCGAGCAGGGTCGGCAGCTCAGCCCGGCGTGACCTAGCGTCACGTCGCCTGCGCGCCGGGGCCCAAATCCAAACTCGGGCACTGTCGGGCCGAACAGGGCGACAATGGGCGTGCCCACCGCGGTAGCGAGGTGCAGCGGCGCGGAATCATTGGTAACCAGCACCGAAGCCCGCTGAATCAGCGCAGCCGACTCACGGAGGCTCAGCGCACCCGCCGCATTCACTACCCGGTCCGGCGCCGCGGCCGCGATCGTCTCGGCCAGCGTCACGTCGTCGGCGCCGCCCACCACCACGATTATCCGGTCGAGTCTGGCGGCTAGCTCCGGATAATAGGGCCACCGTTTGGTTCCCCAGATCGACCCTGGAGCCATTGCCGCAAACCTGGCTCCCACCCCCTTGCTGGCCAGCCACTCGTCGATCCGGGCAAGGTCTTCATCGGTGAGCGGCAGACTGACCGCAGCTTGCTCCTCGGGGACCGACCGGGCCAGCGCCAGGAGTCGCTCGACCTCATGGCCAGTGGCTGGGCGCGTGACGCGGGAAGTGTAGCTGATCGCGCCCGGCGCATCGGCGAACCCGACCCGCTCAGGCGCGCCCGACCACAGGGCCAGAGCCGCCGACCGGAGAGACCGGTGCGGAAGGTACACCCGGGAATACGACCTCCCGCGGAGCTCACGCCCCATTCGCCGGAGTCCTCGCCAACCCCGGTCGCAGCCCCGCTTGTCGTAGCGAATCACCGACCTCACCGCCGGATGCCCCTCCAGAAGCCCGGCGGCGGCCGGCGTGGTTACGACATCCACCGGACCATGCCGCGCCGCCAGCACGGACAGCAACGGAGTGGTGAGAACCACGTCTCCGAGGAAGGCGGTTTGGATGACGAGACAACGTGAGCGGTCAGCGGTCAGCGGTAAGCGGGCAGGCCCCTTCGAGGTCCCCGCTTGGTGGTACGCAAATGGAGTCAGCCCTTCCTGCTCACCGCTCACCACTCACCGCTCACGTTGTTAGTCAACCTGTAGTACAGCCAAAAACGCCTCCTGCGGAATCTCCACCGCGCCGATCTGCTTCATCCGCTTCTTGCCCTCTTTCTGCTTCTCCAGGAGCTTGCGTTTGCGGGTGACGTCCCCGCCGTAGCATTTGGCCAGCACGTCCTTCCGGAACGCGGAGATGGTTTCGCGGGCAATCACCTTGTTGCCGATGGCGGCCTGGATGGCTACCTGATACAGCTGCCGTGGAATCAGCTCCTTGAGCTTCTCGGCCACCTTGCGACCATACTCCGAGGCCTTGTCCCGGTGAATGATCACGCTGAAGGCGTCGATCGGGTCGCCGTTGATCAACATGTCCAGCTTGACCAAATCCGATTCCCGATAGTCCGACGTTTCGTAGTCGAGTGAGGCATACCCTCGGCTCAGGGATTTCAGCTTGTCGTAGAAATCCAGCACGATCTCGCCCAGCGGAAACTCGAAATCGAACTCCACCCGGGTAGTGTCGAGGTAGTGCATCCCGTTGTATACGCCGCGACGCTCCTGCCCCAGCTTCATGATCCCGCCGATGTACTCCGACGGCGCCATGATCCGCGCCTTGACGTACGGCTCGTTGATTCGCGCGATGCTGGCGGGATCCGGCAGGTTGGTCGGGTTCTCCAGCAGCAGCATCTCGCCGTCGGTCTTATACACGTGATACTCGACGGTGGGCACGGTAGTGATCAGGTCGAGATCGAACTCCCGCTCCAGGCGCTCCTGCACGATCTCCATGTGGAGCAGACCGAGAAAGCCGCAGCGAAACCCGAAGCCCAGCGCCGTCGAAGACTCCGGCTCGTACTGCAGGCTCGCGTCGTTGAGCCGCAGCTTTTCCAGGGCATCGCGGAGATTCTCGTACTGGTCCGAATCGGTGGGGTACACTCCAGCGAAGACCATGGACTTGACCTCCCGGTATCCCGGGAGCAGCTCGTTGGCTCGGTTGGACGCGTCAAGGATAGTGTCGCCCACGCGGGCGTCCCGCACGTCGCGCAGACTCGCGACCAGATAGCCGACCTCGCCCGCCCGGAGCTCGCCGATGGGATGCTGCCCCAGCTGCAGGTATCCCACCTCGTCCACGTGGTGCACGTCGTCGGGATGCGCACCGAAAACGATCTCCATGCCTTCGCGCACCACCCCGTCCACCACCCGGATGCTGGGAACGGCGCCGCGGTAGCGATCGTAGTAGGAGTCGAAGATGAGCGCGCGAAGCGGAGCATCCTCGCTACCCCTCGGCGGAGGGACCCGCGCCACCACGGCTTCGAGCAGCTCCGGAACGCCAGTGCCTTCCTTGGCGGAGACGGCGAGGATCTCCTCCCGCTTGGCCCCGATCAGATCCATGATCTCCTTGGCCCTTTGCTCCGGCTCGGCTCCGGGGAGGTCGATCTTGTTGAGGACGGGAATGATCTCGAGGCCGGCATCCATGGCGAGGAAAAGATTGCTGAGCGTCTGCGCCTGGACTCCCTGGGAGGCGTCCACTACGAGAATTGCACCCTCGCATGCCGCCAGCGAGCGGGAGACCTCGTAGGTGAAGTCCACGTGGCCCGGGGTGTCGATCAGGTGAAGGACATAATCCTGATCGCCGATACTCCATGGCAGCCGGACGTTTTGGGCCTTGATCGTGATGCCGCGCTCACGTTCGATGTCCATCCGGTCCAGGTACTGGGCCCGCATGTCCCGATCTGCGACCACACCGGTCAGTTGCAGCATCCGGTCCGCCAGCGTCGACTTGCCGTGATCGATGTGGGCGATGATGCAGAAGTTCCGAATCTGCGCCGGCGCGGTGAAGGTCTGGTCGGCGAAACTGCTGATGGGAATCTCCTGGTGATGGGCCGATGTGCTCCTACCAGGGTATCGAGGCGGGGCCTTCTCGACACAATCGCGACCTTCGGCGGTCACCTATGCTCGAAAACATGGCTCCGCCGTGGAAGACATTCCAAC
>JBJMPB010000004.1:0-2640 GCA_045803455.1 Gemmatimonadales bacterium
CGGATCATGGAGGAAGGCCTGGCCGCGCGTCTGGTGCAGGTCGGCATTCGGACCCTCAATCCGCAGCAGCGACGCCAGGCCCAGCGATATGGAGTCGAGCTGATCGAGATGCGATCCTGGGAGGGCGGGGCCCGGCCGAGGGTGCAGGGTCCGGTCTATCTGTCGGTTGATCTCGATGTGCTCGATCCGGCTTTTGCGCCCGGCGTGTCGCATCGCGAGCCGGGTGGATTGTCAGTCAGGGAGGTGCTCTCGATAGTCCAACGGTTGAGCGGAACCCTGGTTGGCGCCGATGTGGTCGAGTACAACCCAAGACAGGATATCGGCGGCGCTACGGCCGTGGTGGCCGCCAAGATCGTGAAGGAAATCGCGGGGCGGATGCTCGGGGAGCGCGCAGGCCAGGAGCATGGCCCCGGGTGAGAAGCAGGATCATTCCACGACCACGCCGGAGACATCGCAGTCGGGATACTTGAGATCGAGCTGCTTTAGTTGCTGGGCCAGGATGGTTCCGATCAGGTGATTGCGGTACCACTTCTTGTTGGCGGGAATGATGTACCACGGGGCCCACTCGGTTGACGTCTTGCTGAGAGCGTCCTGGTAGGCCCGCATGTAGTCCTTCCAGAACTTCCGTTCTTCCAGATCACCGGGCTGAAACTTCCAGCACTTCTTCGGATCATCGAGTCGCGCCTGGAGCCGCTTCCGCTGTTCGTCGGGCCCGATGTGCAGAAAGAACTTCAGGATCGTCGTGCCGTTCTCGTACAGCATTCGCTCGAACGCAACGATCTGGTCGTAGCGCTTTTTCCACTCCGATTGAGGAACCAGGTTGTGGACCCGGACCACCAGCACGTCCTCGTAGTGGCTGCGGTTGAACACGACGGCCTCGCCCCGGGCCGGCACCTTGGCATGGACCCGCCAGAGAAAATCGTGGTCCAGCTCCTCCTCAGACGGCTTCCGAAACGAGACCACCCGGGTGCCCTGGGGATTGAAGCCCCGCATGACGTGGCGGATGGCGCCGTCTTTCCCTGAGGTGTCCATCCCCTGGAGCACCACCAGCAGCTTGTGCTCGTGGTTGGCGAACAGCAGCTCCTGAGCCTCTGCCAGCCGCTCTAAAATCTCAGGGAGCACTTCCTCGGCGGCTTTCTTTCCCTCTTTCAGCAGACTGGTGTCGTCCGGATCAAACGCGTCCAGGTCGACCTTCTGTCCCTGCTTCACCAGGTACCGGTTCATTCACCCCCCCGGATGTCGTCACCACCCACCCTTCCAGTCTTCGTCCTTCCGTCCTTCGGTCCTACCGCCCTTCCGTCGTTCCGCCCCTACCGCCTTATCTGATACGCCAGCTTCACAAAGAATCCGTCCGTCGTTCGTTGCAGGCGGGACCAGTTGAACGCCTCGTCGCTCTCGAGCGAGCTGCCATAGCCCAGGAAAGCGACCGTCCCTGGCGTGGGCTCGTAAGAAGCCAGCAGGTCGAGCCTGAAACCGTTGAACTCCGTGGTCGGCTGGGCCACACCGCCGACAAACAGGGAGTCCCCCGTGGCCGGATCGATCAGAGTGGTGCGCCGCTCCGATCGGTACTCGCCGATGATGCGGAAGAACAGAGCCCGGTTGGGCTGGTACTCGACCTTGAGGCGGGGAATGGTCGAGCGGGCGAACTCACTCCCGTCCAGGCGGTAGAGCCGCAGGAGCGTGGCCAGAGCGGCCATCCGGATGGTGGTGGTGGGACGCAGATCGAGCGTCCCCCGGAGCTGCCAGCCGGTGCCGGTAGTGCCCTCCTCGAAGATGGCACTATGCCCACCACCATATGTGAGCTCCGCTCCGAGCTTCCGCCAGGTGGGAGTGGTGACCTTGACCTGGCCGGTGAAGCCGGAGAAGTCCTCCGGCAAATATGCCGGACCCCCGGGGCTGCCGATGGTGTAATCGGCAAAGCTCGAATCCTGGAAGTCTACGAAATTCCGTTCTCCGTGTCCGTTCAGCTCCCAGCCCCCTCGAAGCTGGAAAGTGGCGTCGACCTGCTCCCGCCCTTCGATGGCAGGCTCGAAGCCGAACTGGTCGTACGCCCAAATCCGCTCCGGTCCGAAGAACACCGTGAGATTCTCCAGCAGCGCCCGCTGCGCGCCGTACCAGGTGAACCGGTTGAACGCGTGACCGGTGACCACGTTGCTCCGAAGCCGATTGACGAAGCCGGCCTGGGCGTCGAACCCTTCGCCCTGCCCGTTCAGCAGATAGTTGAAGCCCCAGGAGCGCCCGGTCCGGTCGAACTCAGCCTGCCAGATGGGAGCGTCCACCGAGGAGTCTCTGGTGCTGGTCCAGGAACGGCCATACTGAAACTGGGTGAAATAGAGCCCCCAGACGTAGCGGAAGTCGGCGGCAAGTACTCGATTGTGGTTATCGGTCTGATCCCGGTTGGTGAAGGTGACTCCGGCAATGGAATTGCGCCCGAAGTCGCGCCGCAGCCGGGTGATGTTAAACCAGGCGTCTGACACATCTGTTTGATCCACGGCGGTAAGGTGGGCCACGCCCAGGTGCCCGAACTTGCCGGTGAACTTGGCGCCCGCCTTCGGGTTCACGATCCGCCGGGTGTAGACCAGCGTCTGGGGAGACCCGAACAGCTCAATCCCTTCCAGGAAGAAGGGCCGCTTCTCCGGA
>JBJMPB010000019.1:0-23956 GCA_045803455.1 Gemmatimonadales bacterium
AGCAGAAAGGAGGCGGAGCGAGAGGACGAGGTTCATGGCAAGAAATTACGACCGAAACTGTCGGGATGTCAAATGCGGAGACTAATGGCGGATCCGCTGCAGCTCCTTGGTCCAGCCCGGTATCAGGGGGGCCAGCAGCAGGAGATAAAGCGCGAAGGCCATGGCGGTCGAACGAAAGTCCAAACCCGGTAAGACCTGTCCCACGAGTCCCACCGCGCCGGTGCACCACACCAGCGGCAGCAGAATGGTGGCCACGAACCGTCCTGGCTCACGCACACCAGCTTCTCGAACATTGAGCCGGAGAACCAGTGCGGCGAACACCAGGTGGCCGGCAAAAGTGGCGGCCGCGACCGAGCCCAGCCCGTAGCCACTGAGCAGCGCCACGATGGAGAGAGCGAACGTGAGCACCAGCGCCGATCCGGCATACAGGGGCAACTGCCTCTGCCGCCCGGCGGCAACCGCACCGATCGAGGCCAGGTTCACCAGCCCCATCGCTACCCCGGCCAGGAGAAAGACTCGGCCTGGAGCAATCGCCTCGCGGTAGCTGGGCACCGCCTGCAGCACCACTGGGCCCAGAGCCAGACTCAGTCCGCCAAGGAGCGGCGGCAGCAACCGGGCGTAGGGCAACAAGGCCCGCTCCAGGTGAGCCTGCAGTGCGGCGGCCGCGCCGTTTGCGGTGGCTTCTCCGTACACCTGAGGGAATACCACCGTCCTCACCACCAGCGCCAACGCGCCGGCAACGGTGGTTACCGATCCGGCAAACGCGTAGTAGCCCAGCATGGTTGGTCCACCCCAGATTGCCACCACCCAGCGATCTCCGGTTCCCAGCGCAATCCCGGCGGCAAGACTGAGCACCACCGGCAACCCGACCTCCAGCATCCGCCGCACCCGTTGCGGGTCGATGGTGGGCCGCAGCTCCAGCCATCGCGCCGCGGCGGCAATGCCCAGCACGTTGGCCAGGGTGAGCCCGACTAAGGCTCCACTCAGCCCCCACACCGATGCCAGGGCAACGGCGCACACGACGTGCAGCACCGAAACGCCGGACTCGAGGAGGGAGTAGAGTCGGAGGCTCCCTCGAACCCGGGTGCACACCAGGGCATAGCCGAAGATGGCCTCCGCCAGACCCGCAGCAGCAAAGCCCCGCAGTACCACCCGGTGCGACTGATCCGGCAGCAGAAACGAAGCGGTCAACCCGAGAAGTGAAAGGCCGCCCGACAGCAGGAGCACGAAGCCCAGGGCGGCAGGCGCAAACGTCCCGGGACTTGCAGGCGATCCCCCCTTCTTGCGCAGCAGCTCCAGTTCGAGCCCGCGATACACGCTGAGGCCGATCAAGGACGAATAGCGCATGACCAGGCGCAGCAGCGCCCAGGTGCCAAACGCCGCCGGCCCGAGAAGCACCGCGAGCAGCACTCCCCGGATCGCCAGCATGACCTCCGCCGTTCCGCGAAACAGGGCGTAGCCCATGATCCTGCGGAGGATTCGGCGCCGGGCCGGTTTGACGGCGCGCTCGCCCGATCCGGCGAGTGGCAGGTTTGACGTTGTCAGGGGGTTACCTGCCGCTGGGAGTGAACCGTGCGTGGGTGCGGCCCAGCAGCTGGACAAAACGAATTTCTCCGACCAGCCGGGTTCCTGCCGCCGTCTTCTGCACGGTGCGGAGTGAGGGAGCGTTGGTGGGTGCCACCATCCGCCACCCCTCCGCAAATCCGGTGTCCCGGGCCAGCCGGAGCCGGGCAGAGGCCAGGGCCGAGCCGATCCCGCTGCTCCGCTCCGAGGGAAGGACGTACAGGTTCAAGAGGTACGCTGCGTTGGATGGAAACCGGAGCGGCAGGGGTGAGGGGGCCACGTCGGGCCCGAGGTCGTCAGCCACCCAGGCGTAGCCAACCGGTGTATCGCCCCGCCAGGCCACCAGGCAGCGGCGCCCCCGGGCCGATAACGCACGGAAGCGCGTCAATTCGCGTTGGCCTACCAGTGATGAGAGCCGGGCCCACTCCTGAGCTGTAGGTTGGCCGATCCGTACTCCGGCCGGTGGGGCGAGGTCCACCATCTGGTCCACCGGATGAGCGAAGACGACAAGGCGGCCCCTCCGGAAGATCCGGTGCAGCGAGCGGGTGGCCATCGCCTTCCAGATGCCTCTCCACCCTTCGCGCTGGTACGCCAGCCTGGCGTCGCCCGGGAGGGTCTTCAGATCGAACCAGTAGTGGGTGATCCGGCTCATCGAGCCAGGCCGATTTCAATGGGGACCGGTGTGCTCAGGCTTCGGTACCAGCTGCGCATCCACGACAAAACTTTGACCCGGCCCACGGTGCCCAGAACGCGGCTCGGGGCCACGCTGGCGACGGTCCGGATCGAGGCAAAATTGTTTGGGTGAACGATGATCCAGCTCCGATGGAAGCCCCGCTCCCGGCAGAGTTCCAGCCCCCGGCTCAGCAAGGCGGCGCCCACGCCATGACTGCGCTCACTCCGGACCACTTCGATTTGCCACACGTAGACGGTATCGGCCGGGAGCATCAGGTCATAGCGCTCGTGGCGGCTCTCGATCGCGGTTGAAAACCAGACGTATCCCACCGCCTGGCGCCGCTTCCATGCAATGAGGCAGGTGCGCCCCGCGGCACTCGCCTCGGCAAACTGCTGCGGCATCCTGCTCCGGCCCAGGTTCCCCAGCAGGGTCCAGTCGGGGCCGGTGAAAGGCCGTATATCCACTTCGGGGGGCAGCTCCGCATCCACCAGCTGGTGCAGATCGGTCTCGATCAGGAACCGACGCACGTACCCGCCGAGGCGGCCGAGCGTTCGCCGCCGGATTTCCTTCCTTACGGCAACCCAGCCGCCGGACCGCCAGGCGCGGAGACCGTCGCCCGGAAAGGTTTGAAGGTCGTGGAGGTATTTCACGAGTTTCATTCGCCGGTATACACCCGTAGGTCTGCCCCATTCTCCGTCAGCACTGGTTCCCGGGCGAACGCTTGTCGCACGACGTCGGAGCCAACCCAAATGGCAGCCACGTGCGACAACGGATCGGGGAAAGGACTCAGTCCCCAGCCTCGCTTGAACTGCTGGACCCCGTCATGGATAAATGGCCCGGTTCGCCCGGCATCGAAGAACCGATAACCCTGGGCCCGGGCCCATTCAATCGTGAGCGCGAAAACCGCAAACCCGGCATGCTGGCGCATCAGGCTCGGGTCTCCCTGCCGGACCCCCGAAACCGCTCCCCACACTGTGTCACCCCGTGACACCGTGCATATACCCGCGAGACGCTCGCCCTGCCGGGTGATGAAGTGCAGCATGCCGATGCGAGAAAATTCATCCATCAACTGCTGGGACGGTATCCAGGCACCCGCTCCGTGCCGAGCCAGCGCCTGAGGCCGGACCATGGTATCGAAGAACTCCTGCCAGTCGCCGTCCGAGCCTGCCTGCGTAAGCTCGAAATTCTGCCGCCTCATCTTGCGGAGGTTCTCCCGCAGTCCGTGGCTGCAGCCCTTGGGCGGGAGTGCCGCCAGCTCGCCTTGCCATCTGACCGACTGAGGGACGATCAACCAGCCGGCTCGGCGGAAGCGGGGTGCCATCCATCGGTGCACCTGGGCGAGAACGATGTCTGCGACAGCCCCTTCGGTAACGGCCTCCGGGCTCCATAGCGCACGGCGCATCTGCCGCACTGGAGGCGGCAGCTCGCCCAGGACCCTGCTGCCGATGGATCGGAGCAGCTTCTCCCGGCCCACCTCGATGAGGCTGACCGATTGTCCGCCCACCTGAACCTGCCGCCGGCGCACATGGCCGATCAGCTGCAGCGGAAGGGCCATGCTGCGGTGGGCCAGAACGGGAGCCCGGCCCCACCGCGAAGTGTACGTCGGTACCAGCAACCGCTCCTCAACCAGACTCACGAGAGATCGACTATTACTCACCCCGCGATCGCCTCCTCGGCTTCGTCGAGGGCAATGGTACAGGATAGTGCTGCTGGAGTCATCCGCGCACTGTCGAGGCCCAGCATGGTGCGGGCGCGCGCGGGCGAAGCGAGGGATCGTCCAAAGGTTTCCGCCAGCAGCGCCAGCCGGTCCATTAATCCACCGTTGGTCGCCAGCTCACTCCGGTCGAAGGCCAGATGGATGTTGTCTTCCAGGCCGACCCGGCAATGCCCGCCCATGGCCAGGGCCAGCGTATTCATCGGCAGCTGGAATAATCCGATCCCCGCCGCAGACCACACCGAGCCGGGAGGAAGATCCTCCACCATGTTCGAGAGGTGGCGGGCCGTTGCCGGCACCGAATAACGCGAGCCCAACAGCAGGTTGAAGTACCACGGTCCCCGGCCCATCATGCCTTTGCCGATGAGCATCTTGGCCGCGTTGATCATCCCGAAATCGAAGCACTCCAGCTCGGGCTTGATGCCCCGGTCCACCATCTTCTCCGCCAGTGCGATCACCATCTCTGGTGAGTTTTGGCTCGTGCCGGTGGGAAAGTCGAGCGACGTCAGGGTGAGACTCGCCAGATCAGGCTTGGCCAACCCGGTGAGCTCGAGGACCTCGCTCCGGCGCTCGAATTCGGGAAAGTTCCTGCCGCTGCAGCTCACGCAGATGATGGCCTCCTTGTGATGGCCCCGGATCCCCCGGATCATCTTTTCGTAGATCTCGCCCCGGTAGCTCGGGGTTCCATCCTCTTCCCTGGCGTGCAGGTGCACGATGGCGGCGCCGCGCTCGAGGGCAAGACAGGAATCCTCGATGACCTCCTCCGGCGAGATCGGGATGTGGGGCGTCATCGCCTTGGTCGGGATCATCCCGGTGGGGCAGAAGTTGACGATCAGCTCGGGATACGGAGTGAGCGGAAATGGCTTCATGGCATCTCTCTGCCGGAGGGGGTGGGAATCGGGACTGGCATCGGTTGAAATCGGTTGCGCACTTCTTCCATTTCGCGGCCGCTGCGGACTTCCTTGGCCGCCTTCTGTACCGTGCCGCTCCATTGAGCCAGAAACGGCACCGGGTCGGCCGCAGACCACACGGCATCAATCCAGGGTCCGGTGTAGCTGCGGATGAACTTTCCCCAATTCCAGTCAGAGCCCCGCTCCTGCACCGCGGTATACAGCAGATCGGCGTGGAGGTGCAGCCAGGTGCCGCGCCAGCCATTGGAGGAGGCGCTCACCCGCCGGCGCCGAGCATGCTCCTGCCAGATCATCAGCGGATAGTTGATCCCACAGCGGGTCGCCAGCGCGTGGCTCAGGTAACAGCGCCCATTGATCTCCATAAGCTTGAAACGGCCGTCGCGCGGATCACGCTTGTACTCCACGCTGGCGACGCCGCGCCAGCCGACGCGCCGGAGCAGCTCGATGGTGGGCTCCCGCAGCTCCGGAACCATTACCGGTTCGGCCGCCCGGGCGACACCGAAGAACGGCGGCGCCTTCCGGAGCTTCCGGAAGGCAAATTCGGCAGCCGGTTGACCCTGCCGGTCCAGGTACACGGTGTAGTTGTAGAACTCGTGATCCGGTCCGGGCACCAGGTCGAATACCTCGGCGGCAAGGCCGGCCCGCTCGACTTGATCGACCACGCCAACCAGCTCGAATGGACTCCGGGCCACGAAAAGCTTCTTGCCGAAGTGGTCCCAGAAGGACGCGCTCACCTGGGGCTTCACCACTACCGGATAGCTGATGTCGCTTCGTTGGGCGGTAGCTCGCGACGCCGGACCGTAGCAACGAGGCACCGCGACACCCACCTCACGCGCCAGCCGATACGTGTTCGGCTTCACCACCACCTGCTGGACAATCTCCGGCTCGGGGACCGAAAGCGGATACCAGCGGGAGAGCAGCTCCCGGTGCTGAGCCAGGGCGGTAAGGGCGTAGTCATTGGTGGGGATCAGGGCCCAGCCGCGCCACTCGGCTGCGCGATCCTGCAGCAGGTCGAGCAGTCCGTCGGGCCGCCGATGCAGGTCGAGCACCCGATGATGCTCGTGGGCATAGCGGGAGTGGTGGGCAACGTCGTAAGGCTTGGTCAGCACCACGGCCGTGCGCACGCCCGCGCGCGCCAGGCTGCGCAGTGCGCTTACGCCATTGGCGTAGCCGCCGATGACAACAGCACCCGGTTCGGTCAACTCAGCGGCTCGACGACGCGAAACTTGGCTTGCGGGCCGGTGGGAAACCGGTCCACGAACTCGACGTCGGCGTCCAGAAAGGACGCCACATTGTAGCGCAGGGCGGTGCGCACCTGTGAGGTCACCAGGCTTCGGTCCGCCGCCGACTCCAGAATCGCGCGAACCCGCACTCTGGCTTGATCCAGCTGGCTCACCTGGTAGCGCAGCAGGCCGGGAATTCGCTCGATGGCGCAGGTGAGTGCGTAAGGAGAAATCCGCACCCCGTCGCGCATCACCAGTACATCGGATATCCGGCCGGTTACCAGACCGATCAGCGGCAGAGGACATCCGCAGGTGCAGCTGTCCGAGCGCAGACTGCCCCGATCTCCAGTGCGGTAGCGCAGCAGCGGCATGGCCCGGTTCACCAGGAGCGTGGCCACCAGATCACCCTCTACCCCGTTCGGCTGAGGCCGGCCCGAGTCGTCCACCGCCTCCAGGTGGACCACATCGGAGTTCAGGTGCCGGTTGCCGGCCGGACACTCCCAGGCGATCTCCTTCGTCTCCGAGGTTCCGTACACGTCGTAGACCGGCGCCTGGAATGCAGCCGAGATACTGGCTCGCGCTCCGGCTTGCAGCAGCTCGCCGCTGGTGAAGACGGCTCGGACCTTCACGGTCTCGCCCTGGGCCTGCAGGTGCCGCCCCGCTTCCTGCAAAGCCGAGGGGAGTCCATACACCACATCAGGCCTGAAGGTTTGGAGGGCGCTAACCAGCGATGCCATCGGCTCAAATACGCTGATCCGACGCCAACGATCCCAACTGGGCAGGATCGAGCCTTGCGCTGCCGGTGTCGTGTCGAGCAGGGCGATCCGGTCCGTAACCCGAACCCCGCAGGCCGCGCGAGCCCTCAGCTTGATCAAGTATTTGAGCCGCGCCCATGCTCGAGCCTCGTAGTACACCCGGAACGGCTCACCGGTGGAGCCGGAGGATGCCGACGAGTACCACTCCCTGTTCAGCGTCCCGCCATCAAATGCCCTCAGGCCGGCTCGTCTGAGCTCCGCCTTCGATACCTGCGGAAGGGCAGCAAGAGCGCGATAGGGATCGCGCTGCAGAATGGGGTCGGCCCATTCAATGCCGGCTGACTGAAGCCGGCGGCCGTAGAAGGTGTTGTTCCGGGCCGCATGAAAGAGCAGCCGACTCAGCCGACCCCGGGCTACTGCCGCGATCCAGGCAGGGTCCTGCCGCAGCATGCCGAACGTGCTCGGGGCATCCAGCGCCAGCCAGAACAGAGGCGACCGGCTCATACCGTGCTCACCACGCCGGTGCGCCGCTGCGACAGCGGGAACGGGGCGCGAGCTCGGTGCGAGAGTGAATCGTAGAGCGCGAGATACCGACTGGTGGCCTGAGACCACTCCAGGACAGCCTCGGCTTTGGCGCGATTTCGGATACTCATCATCCGCCGGAGCTCCGGGTCGTGGGCCAGATACTGAATCGCCTGCGCCAAGGCGAGCGGTTGGCCGGGATCGATCAATAGACCATTGACTCCGTGCTCCACCAGCTCCGGAATGCCCCCCACCGTGCTGCCCACGATCGGGAGACCCGATGCCAGTGCCTCGGCAAACACGTTACCAAACGCCTCTGCCGATGAGGGGAGAGTGAAGAGGTCAGCCGCACGATAGCGCTCCGCGACCGCGTTGCGATCGAGGGATCCGGCAAAGCAGATCTCCGAAGCGATCCCGAGATTCTTCGCCAGCTCTCCGAGCAACTCGCGGTCAGGACCATCTCCCACGATCTCCAGCGAGAAGCGCCCCCGAGGCAGCAGTGCAAACGCGCGCATGAGGTCGCCCAAACCCTTGCGCTCGACCAGGCGGGCCACGGCGAGGCAGCGGATCGGACCGCGGCCTCTGACCTGGCCTGCACCCGCCGCAGGGTGGAAAAGCGTGAGATCAACCCCGTTGGGGATTACGGTGTATCCCAGGCCCGGAACAGTCTCCTGCGTGAGCTGGCCGAGACTGTCGCACACCGCGACCACCCGGTCAGCTCGGCGCCAGATCCATCGCGTCAGCGGCAACAACAGTCGATGAATCCACTGCATCGACCGGTTGTACGGGTCGTATCCGGGGACGTCCGAGCCGCGGAGTGAAAGCACGACCTGGGTTCCCCGTGACGCGACTAATGGCAGCAGCGCGCCGGTGGGAAGCGAGAAGAAGATGTGAACAGCGTCGTATGTCGTGGTGCGGACCAGCCGACGCACCAGCGGAAACGCATGGAGCAGATAGCTGGCGGCACCTCGCATACCGGCCTCATGCACTCCGATCCGCTGACTCGGGACCCGGTAAATCCGGAGCCTGCCCAGCTCTTCCACCTCGGCGGAGCCCAGCACAGTGGACTCCCGGCCCGGCAGGCCTGCGGTAACCACATCCACAGTCACGCCGCGCTCCGCCAGATCGTTGGCCAGCGCGGCTGTTGCCACTCCGGCGCCGCCGCCCAGTGGGGGGTACTCGTAGTTCAGGACCAGGACGCGCATCTCGAGCTGCTCCAGGGGGAGAGAGTCGAGCGGTACCTGCCCCAGCCGCTTTGCGGCGGCGGGCTACCAGTCAGTGTGTCGGGAATGCGAAGAAGTGCTCGGCGTCCGGGGGGCAAGAGGCAAGCCAGCCTCAGATCCTATGTGCTGACTGCTGCAGGATTTGTCCCGATTAACCCAAGCTGTTGATGGACGAACTGTTTGGCGGGTCTTTCAGTGTTGGTTGGGCGCGTCTGGCGTGTGGCCCGGCTCCCCGGCCTGTAGCGGCCCGGCTACAAGGAATTGGTAGCACCCGTCACATCTGGAACAGGTAACTCAACTTGAGGAAAAATCCATCTTCCGCCCGCTGCAGCGTGGATTGCCCCATCTCGGTTGGATCTCTGAGCGTACTGCCGTACCCGGCAAAGAGCACGGTTCCTGGGGTAGGCTGGTAGGAGAACAGAAAATCACCCCGGAACGAGCGGTGACCAAAGGGACGGGTACGGGTGTACAGGTTGGTTGCTGGGTCGAACACCAGAATCGGGGCGTTGGTTCGAGACTCGTCCCTCAGGGAGTCACGCCGTTCGGCAGTGTACTCGCCCACCACCCGGAGAAAGATCGGCCGGGAGAGCTGATATTCGATCTTTACCCGCGGACTTCTCCAGACACTCACCGTGCTGCCGTCAGTCCGTCGGCCCACAAACTGGAGGTGGTACTCTCCATTGACCCGGAGCTGGTCCGTGGGCCGCCAATCGAGGACCAGATCGAGCCAGGTGATGTTGGCGCTGGCCCATTCGTAAAAGTTTTCGTCGTGGCCCCAGAGAAAGAAAATGTTTCCCGAGAAGTGGGAGAACTCCGGCGAGTCCAGTGAAAGCACGTAATCGAGGTTGGGAATGGTGGGTTGGCCGGTGAAAGGAATCGTGTCCAGCCCGCCGGCACCGGCGGGCACCTCGAGGGCGTAGTCGGTGTAGAGGTCAGCCGGATACCCGAAAGACTCCGTGAGTACCGAGGCCCCGAACTGCCAGCCTCCACCGAACCGGGTGTTGGTATTGAAGTGCAGCTTCTTGTCCTGAATCCCCTGACCGTTCACGAACTTCTGGTATTCCCAGGTTCCGTCCAACGCCACGTCTCCGGTAAAGCTTTCGAACCAGCTCCCCTGTTTTCCGTAGGCCGTGATGCTGTGATCCAGATTCGCATGCACGATGCCTGCCCGCTGAATAAATCCGCTGGCGGCGCGGAAATCATCGGCCACGCCGCTGAAGGTGTAGCGCGCCCCAAAGGTGCGGCCGTTTCGGGCCAGCCGAGAGGACCAGAGAGGCCCCGTTTCGGTCACACCCCCAACCCGGGTGCGGCTCCCCGCGACCTGGAGCTGGGCGCTGTAGATCTCGCCCATGACCAATCGGGTATCGACTCCGGCCACCCGGTTGTAGTCGCCACCCACGATCTTGTCGGTGTACACCACTCCGAGCCGGGACTGCGACCCGACATCGCGCTGAATCCGGAGCAGGTTGTACACCGGGTGGTCACTGGCGGTGGGCGAGCCGGGCGGATCGTCCACCGCGGAGAGCAGTGCCAGGTCGGTCCCGAACGCCTTTCCGGTCAGCTTGGCGGCCACGACCGGCTGCACGATGCGACGGGTGTAGATCAGATTGTTCGGCGTGGCGAACTGCTCGATTGCCTCCAGGAAGAACGGACGCTTCTCCTGAAAGAAGAGCTCGTTGCGCGGGTCGAACACAAACTGCTGGGCATCGGATTCGATTTGGGAGAAATCCGGGTTGGCGGTTCCGTTCAGCGTCAGGTTGTTGGTAAGTCCCCAACGGACGGTACCGCCCAGTTCGGGACTCCCGCCGGTATAGTTCCACCCGTTGGTCCCATCGGCTCCGGTAGTTCTGGAGGTCAGCGATGGAGTGAAGTCGAGCACCACCCCGCGGCGCAGGTCGGTGAGACCTACCAGCTTGCCCGATTGCCGGAGGAATGAGGCACTCGCCCGCTTGGCCGGGGTCCAGCTATCCTCCCGCCCCGAGTGCTGGACCAGCCGTACCACGTTGATGCCCCAGATCTGCTCTTGTTTGGGCTGAAAGCGGATGCTCTTGAAGGGGATCCGGATCTCGATCTCATATCCGTACTCGGTAACCCGGCCTTTGGATTCGAACACATAATCGGGGCTCAGATCGGCCTGCTCCCGCTTTACCACAGCGCTGTTGAAACCGTTTCCGCTGACTGATCCGGTCTCCACCAGCGCGCCGTCAGACTGGACCCCAAGGGGGTTCACCGCAAAGACCAGCGCCTGACGGCTATCGTTGAAGGTGCTGAGCAGGATTTGGATGTTGTCGTCGGCCGAGATCTTATCCCGATCGGCCAGCGTGGCATGCACCGCCCCGTGGGGCTCGAAGGCCCGCACGCCGAAATGGATAGCAGTGGGAGAGTACCAGACGAGCACCTGCGTGCTGTCCGCGGCCGGGACCCCGTCGGTCGGAGAAAACTGGGAGAAGCCGGTTAGCACCGCCGACTCGCCCCACACCGCTTCCGCCAGCTTCCCATCTATGGAGAGGTCGGCTTCCAGCCGGGGAACCCGCACCTCGATTTGACCCGCGCGGCCGCTGTAGACGGCCGGTGGATCGGGAAATTCCCCTGTGGTGAGGAGGACAAGCGCCAATAGCATCGTAAGTACCCGTTACGGCAACAGCCCGCCTCCGGTTTCGAAATGCGCCCTTCCCATGATACCGTAGGCCGCGCCTCACGCCATACCGGCCTTACCTCATCATCCCGGAAGCGGTCGCCTCGTCGACCGTAACCGCGAAGACCAGCGCCCCCATCAGCCCGAACCCTGACGCCATCAGAAAAGGAAATGCGGGCGACCACTGCCAGAGCAGTCCGCCGAGAAAGGCGGCGGGTGTGATGCTGAGGGATCGAACGAGATAGTAAAGACCGACTGACCTGGCCCGCAGATCGGCGCGAGCCAGATCGACGATCAGCGCCTTGCGGGCCGGTTCCCCTACCTCCCGCAATCCTCCCAGCACGAACGCACCCAGCAGCCTGGCGAACGACGTGGCCGATATGACAGCGAAAGGGAAGACACCAAAGGCCACGAAGGTGGCTATAACCAGCGGCTTTCTCCCGATTCGATCCGCCAGCCGGGCCGCGGGCAGATACACCAGGATGGAGGTGGTCATTTGCACTGAAACCAGGAGCCCGTATTGCGTCGCGCGGATTTGCACCACATCCAGCGCGTAGATAACCAGAAACACGTCCACCAGGGCCTCGCAGGTGCGGACCAGAATGTCCGACAGCAGTAAACGCCGAAGAGATTGAGGAAGGGAGTGCCAGACTTCCCGCATGGACAGGGACCGGCTCTGGAATGGAAGCTCGAGCCGCACCTGCGATACCACTATCAGGGTTGCCACGGCAAGACCGATGGTAATCACCAGTCCCAGTCTGACGCCGCCCATGACACCCCGGCCTGCGATCATCATTCCGCCGAGCACGGGAGCCACGGCGATGGGGATGCGCCGCAGAATCGATTGCACGGAGAATCCCATGGCACGACGCGCGGGTGGCAGGGCGTCCCCGATGACCGCGAAGACCGTCGGACTGGCCATGCTGGTCCAGGCCAGAGCAAGCAAAGTTCCCGCGAAGATCGCGGGCCATGACCTTCCAACCGCCAGCAGCGCGTAGCCGACGATTGCAACGCTGATGAAAATCTGCAGACCCATACGGCGGCCGTATCGATCGGAGATCCATCCGCCGGGATACTGAGCCAGCCCGTCGAGCAGATCGCGGGTGCTGCCATAGGCACCCACCACCAGGAGTGGAGCGCCGCTGGTCTCCAGATACTTCGGAAGGAAGCGCTTCCAGAGCTCTTCCCCGAGCGCCATGAGGAGGCCGGCACCGGCGACCGAGGCAGTGTTGCGGTTGAGTCCCAGCCAGAGGAGAGCCGGCCGACTCACCGGCCGGCAGTGCGTGGCAGATCGCCGGGCAGATCGGCTGCCACATATGCCATCACCGCCAGCGCGGCCACACAACGGGCCAGTTCGGCCGGATCCAGCTTGTCCAGGGTGTCGCCCTGGCTGTGATGGAACCAGAAGTACTTGCTTCGCTCCACATCGAGGCCCAGGCCGGGAACTCCCCGCTCGACCAGCGGAGCGATGTCCGCCTCCGGTGAATCAGGCTCCTTGCTGATCTCTCCCGCTCCAACCCGGGAAAGCAATGGCGCGATCTCCTGCAATCGCGTAAGAGCGGCGTCGGTGCCACTGAACCGGAACCCGTGGGGACTGAACGTCCCATTGTCCGATTCGATTGCCAGTGTGTGATTGTCCAGCTCGGCTGCGTGCGTGTCCCGATAGGCCAGAGCGCCTAGCCCGCCATTCTCCTCGTTGGTCCAGAGCACCACCCGGATCGTCCGCCGGGGCCTGAGCCCCAGGGAGTGGATCAGCCTCACGGCCTCCCAGGCGGCAATGGCTCCTCCACCATCATCCATGGCGCCCTGTCCCACGTCCCAGGAATCGATGTGTCCACCCAGCACCACCACCTCGTCCGGCTGTTCGGCTCCCGGCAGCTCGGCCACCACATTCCGGGAGCGCGCATCTGGCAACGTGCGGGCGCCCATGGTTAAGGTGACTACCACCCGCTCGCCCCGGTCCTGGAACCGATGCAGCATTGCGGCGTCCTCGGTGCTCAACGCCGCCACGGGAATCCGGGCGGCGGTCGAGTCGTACCGCATGGTGCCGGTGTGCGGGCTGCGAATGGAGAAGGAGGCGATCGACCGCACCAGGCAGGCCACCGCGCCTGCCCGGGCAGCCGCCGAGGCGCCTTGCACCCGGTACTTGACGGTCTCCCTGTAGCTGGTAAACGGCGCGTCGAACAGCACGATTTTGCCCCGGGCCTTCCCCGCCTGGGCCTGGAGATCATCGAAGCTGCTGACTACCAGCACCTGAGCGGTGATGCCGGACGAGGGCGTCGGCACGCTTCCACCCAATCCCAGCATCGCCAGAGGCGTCCTGCGCGGGTGGATCAGCCAGGCGGACTCGGAGCCCCGCACCCAGTGCGGCACCATCACCGGTTCACCCCGAACGTGCGCCAGTCCATCGGATTTCATCTGGGCCAGAATCCAGTCGATGGCCGCCTCGAGGCTGGTTGACCCACTGAACCGGGAGCCAAACCGATCCACCAGCTCGCCCAGACGTCGATAGGCCGCGCTGTCCCGGGTTGCGGCCCGGATCAAGCTGTCCGCGGCCGGGCCGTACATTCCGGACAGGGTAGCGTTCGCCCGATCTGGCGTCGCCGTCTGGGCGCGAAGCAGATCAGGCTCGGTAAAGAGAGCGGAGAGTAGCAGAACCCGGAGCAGGTGAGTGTGCCGCATTGTCGGTCTAGGTTGGGGTGAACGGCCGACCAGAGACGCTTGAATGGACGCGTAGATGCATGGTTGTCTCTCTCGACGAGAGATGATACACTTGCTATATGAATGCTTCAGTTGTGACTGTCAAGCCGCCCCGGTCCCCCTCCGCTGCACCCTGGCTGCTCTTGATCCACCAGATCCCGCCCAAGCCGGACTACTTCCGGGTCAAAGTACGCCGGCGGCTGGAGCGGATTGGCGCGGTGCCGCTGAAGAACTCGGTGTACGTCCTGCCCCACACCGACGAGTGCCTCGAGGATTTTCGCTGGCTGCTTCGGGAGATCGTGTCTGAAGGCGGTGAGGCCACTCTCTGTGAGGCCGCCCTGGTCGAGGGATTCAGCCGCCCTGAGCTGGAGGAGGTCTTCCGCACCGCGCGTGATCCCGACTACGCGGAGATCACGGCGGCGGCCGAGCAGCTCGTGTCCGTTCGGGTCAAGGCGGAGGAAGGCTCGCCTGAGCTGGAGGCAGAACTCGCCCGGCTCCGGCGGCGGCTGGAGGAAGTGCAGGCCATCGATTACTTCGGATCTGCCGGCGCCCCCACAGCGGAGCGCGCTCTGGCTCGCCTCGAGCGCCGGCTGAACCGGAACCAGGCCGTCAGAGGGAAAGCCATCGATGGCCTGCGCGGAAAGGTCTGGGTTACCCGGCGCGACGTCTTCGTCGACCGGATTGCCAGCGCCTGGCTGATCCGGCGATTCATCGATGCCAATGCCGAATTCAGATTCGTCGCCGGGAAGACTTATCGTCCCGCCAAGGGAGAGGTCCGCTTCGATATGTATGAGGCCGAGTATACCCATGAGGGAGACCGGTGCACCTTCGAGACCATCTTGCTCCGGGCTGGTCTGCGGGACCGTGCTTTGAGGGCCGTGGGCGAGATCGTCCACGATATCGATTGTAAGGACGGCAAGTTTGGGCGGGAGGAAGCTCCCGGCGTTGCCGCAATGCTCCGGGGCCTGGTTCGGACCTACTCCGATGATGCAACGCGATTGGAACGGGGAGGCGCCCTGTTCGATCAGCTCTACACCTCCCTGCCTTGAGCGGCATTCCTCAATAGGGGGCGCTTATATTCCCCAAGGCCCCTCGGGGCAACCTCATGCAGGAGTAGCAATGCTGAAGCAGCTCGTAATTACATTTGGTGCGGCAGTTTTGCTGAGCAGCTCGCTATCGGGCCAGGCAAAGCCGGCGCACTCCAAAGAGCCGGTCTCTGCCGGCCGCCCACTGAGCCAATGGATTGCCGACCTCAAGGCCCAGGCGCCGCAGACCCGCAACGCAGCGGCCTACGAGATTGCCGGCATGGGCGCCGAAGCGGCGGCGGCGGTTCCCGCCCTGATCGAAGCCCTGGACGATCCGGCGCCTTCGGTGCGCTTTCCCGTGACTGTCGCGTTGATGGAGATCGGACCTGCCGCCAAAGCCGCAGTGCCCCGCTTGCAGCAGATGGTAGACGAAGAGCTCAACGATGAAATTGCCGCTTCGGCTCGTCGTGCGCTGAAGCGAATCGATCCCGCCGCGGTTCCGACTCAGTAGCCTGACTGTTGGCGCTTAGGGGAGAAGGAGGACTTTGCCCTTCGTCTCCCTGCCCTCCAATGACCGATGCGCTGCCGCGGCTTCGGCCAGGGGGTATGTCCGGTCGATGCGCACCTCCAGCCGGCCGGCCTCCATCCAGGCGAAGAGATCCCGCGCCCGGGTGAGCAGCTCGCTGCGGCTGGCCGTGTAATGCGTCAGCGTGGGACGGGTGAGATACAGCGATCCCTTGGTATTGAGAATCTGGGGATCCACCGGCGGCACCGGACCGCTCGACTGGCCGAAGAGCACCAGCATACCACGCGGAGCCAGACTGTTCAGGCTGCCTTCGAAGGTGGACTGCCCAACCGAGTCGTACACCACCCCCACCCCGTGGCCGCCGGTTAATCTCCGAGCCTCGGACACGAAGTCCTGCCTGGTATACAGCACGACGTGATCGGCGCCTGCCTGCGATGCCAGGGCCGCTTTTTCCTGGGTCGACACCGTGCCGATCACGCGGGCACCCCGGGCCTTGGCCATCTGACACAGCAGCAATCCTACCCCGCCGGCGGCAGCATGAATCAGGCACCAGGAGCCCTGGGTCAGCGGGTAGGTTGAGGTGGCCAGGTAGTGAGCGGTGAGTCCCTGAAGCAGGACGGCCGCCGCGACGCTGGTGTCCACGTTATCGGGAATCGGTACCAGTTTGTCGACCGGAACGCGGGCTAGCTCGGCGTACGAGCCCCGCAGGCTGGTGGACGCCACCCGGTCTCCCGGCTTGACCGCAGAGACGTCTTTGCCCACCGCGACGACTCGTCCGGCACCTTCCCCGCCCGGAGTAAACGGCAGGGCTGACCGATAGAGACCAGCGCGCTGATAGACCTCGATGAAGTTGAGACCGATGGCCTCGAGCCGGACCACGGCCTCGCCCGGTTCCGGTTGCGGGTCGGGCACTTCCTCGAGCCGGAGGACCTCCGGCCCGCCGGTTTCATGGATCCGGATAGCCTTCACTCGATCTCCAGCACTGCAGCCACCTCGACAGCCACGTTGAACGGCAGCGACCCCGCTCCCACGGCGAACCGGGCGTGCTTGCCCGCCGCCGCACCGAATACCTCGACCAGGAGGTCCGACGCCCCGTTGGCCACCAGTGGGTGATCGCTGAACTCGGGGGAGGCGTTGACGAACACCTGGAGCATGCACACCCGGCGAACCCGTTCGAGGCTTCCCAGACTGGCTTGCGCCTGCGCGATCAAGTTCATGGCACAGAGTCGGGCCGCCGCCTTTGCCTCACTGACCGAAATGTCGCGACCCACCTTCCCGACGTAGCGGACCTCGCCGTTCCATGAGCTGATTTGCCCCGAGATGAAGAGGTTGCGCCCGCTCTGCACGCAGGGGACGAAGTTCGCCACCGGTGCCGTAGCGTCCGGGAGCTCGAGCCCGAGCTCGGTGAGACGGGCTGCAATGGTGGCGCTCATTGAACGTTACTCGAAGTTGACAGCCACGGTGTTGCCCCCGCTGATCACCACCCCGGTCCGCTCACCGACTCGAGGCCGGTACTTTCCGCTCAGCAGCGCAGCGAACGCCGTTGCCCCGCCCGGCTCCGCCACGATCCTGAGCCGATCCCAGAGCGCCACCTGCGCTGCGTGGATTTCCGCGTCCGAGACCAGCACCACCTGCTCCAGCCGCTCCCGTATGATGGAATACGTCAGCTCACCCACCCGCCGAGGCCCGAGTGAATCGGCGGCAATACCTCCGACTTCCGCGTCCACCGGCCGGCCCGCCGCACAGGCCCGAGTCAACGTGGGACACCCTTCCGGTTCTACCGCAATCAGCCTCACGTTCCCGCCATACCAGGCCGCAGTGCCCCCCAGAAGGCCGCCGCCGCCAATCGGCAGCAGCAGGCTATCGAGGTCCGCCACCTGATCCTCCAACTCCAATCCCAGGGTGCCTTGCCCGCAGAGGGTCTCTTCCTGATCGAAGGCGTGAACCCGAAGCGCATCGTGTCCTGAAGCCCAGACTTCACTGGCCCGCAGCGCGTCGTCGTAATCCTTGCCCCCGATCACCAGGGTGGCGCCGTATCCGCGAATGCGCTCGACTTTGGCCGGTGACGTGATCGTAGGGATGAAAATCGTAGCGGCGTGGCCCAGCACCTGGGCGGCGTACGCCACGGCGGCCCCATGATTTCCACCGGAAGCGGCCACCACGCCGCCGGCAGGAACCGGACGGAGAAGCAGGTTGGCAAAGGCGCCCCGAGCCTTGAACGAGCCGGAGTGCTGCAGCAATTCCAGCTTGAGGCTCACCCGGCTGGCCCGAACTCCCAGCTCGGCGCCCGGGAGATGGATTACCGGAGTGCGGCGGATGTGGGGCCGGATGGCGGTTTCGGTAGCGCTGATGCGCTCTCGGTCGATCAGAAGATGGGTGACTCCGGCCATGAAGCGTCTCCAGAGACTCGAGGGGCCCTTGACCAACATATAGGTAATTAGCTAATAGCAATATGACGATCGATGCGGGCCTCCGGGCCCTGGCCAACGACCGCCGGCTGCAAATTCTCGAATGGCTGAAGAATCCACGGGCGCACTTTCGGCCTCAGGTCGATGGCGATCTGGTGCGCGATGGCGTATGCGGGCTGCTCATCGCGGAAAAGCTCAAGGTGAGCCAGCCGACGGCCAGCGAACACCTGAAAGTCCTTGCCCGGGCCGGGCTCATCCGTTCCAAGCGGATCAAGCAGTGGACCTTCTACCGGCGGGATGAGGCGCGCATCCGCGAGCTGAAGCGCAGCATACTTCAGAGCATCTGAGGGCACCGGTACTACCGGGGGACAGCCGAGCGCATGAGCCGGGTGATCAGCGGCAGCAGAAGGGCTAGCAGGACTCCGGCCCCAAGGCAGGAGACCACGAACAGCAGGAAGAAATCCGCCTGACCTCCGAAAGCCCAGGAAAATTCTCCCCGCTCGAACCCCTCGATCATGCCGGCCAGATATCCGCCGATGAGATTGGCGAGGAAGTTTGCCGCCAGCCAGATGCCCATCAGCATGGAAGCCAGCCGCGCCGGCGCGGCCTGACCGACAAAAGAGAAACCCGCCGGCAGAAAACAAAGCTCGCCCAGACTGTACACGAAGTAGAACGAGATCAGGTACCAGGGACTCACCAGAATACCCTGGTCGCTCTTCGCTGCTGCCAGCACCATGATCACGTAGCCCAGGCCCAGAACAATCAGTCCCAGCGCCATCTTGGCCTGAGTACTCGGTGCCCGGGGGCCCAGTCTCTGCCACCATCGCGCTACCACAGGAGCGAGCAGAAGAACGAAGAGAGGATTTACGGCCTGAAACCAGGCCGCCGGGATTTCGCCCTGCGGCGCCCATCCTGCAGCCCACCCGCTCAGCGTCCGCTCGGTTCGCTGTGCTGCAAAAAGATTGAGCGACGAGCCCACCTGCTCGAAGGCCAGCCAGAAGAAGACCACAAAGATGGTCACCAGGGCGAGCGCCCCCACTCGCTGTCCCTCCTGTAGAGTCAGGGGACCGCGAGCCGCCAGCTCGTCCGCCGCGCCGCCAGACGCGAGCGGTCGCAATCCCACCCCGGAGAGGCGATTGCCCCTGGTCCCCAGATAAAAGACCAGCCCGATGAGCATACCCGCTCCCGCGATCCCAAAGCCCCAGGGCCAGCCGAAGCGTGGACTGGCGGCAAACCAGGCGCACACCAAAGGCCCAAACAGCGCGCCGAGGTTGATTCCCATGTAGTAGAGGGTAAAGCCGGAGTCACGCCGAACATCGTGGGGCGAGTAGAGCTGCCCGACCATGGTGTACACGTTGGGCTTGAAGCACCCGGTTCCTAGGATGACGAGGAACAAACCGCTGTAAAAAGCCGGTTCGGTGCTGAGGGCAAGGGTGAAGTAGCCCAGGGTGATAAGGGCGCCACCGATGGCCAGGGTCCGGTTGGCCCCGAGAAGCCTGTCGGCCAGCCACCCACCCGCCACCGGGGTCAGGTACAGCAAACCGTTGTACCAGCCATACAGCCGGCTTGCATGCTCCCGGCTCCAGCCCAGACCGCCTGCGGCAGTGTCGATCAGATACAGGATGAGCAGGGCGCGCACCCCGTAATACGCAAAGCGTTCCCAGAGCTCGGTTACGAAGAGAACCAAAAGCCCCGGAGGCTGACGATCTATCTTGGGACCTCCACCTGAACCAGGGACGACAGAAATGTTCGGACCGCCGGCACCCCTTCCAACCGGAACCGGGCATGAGTTGCTCCCGGACCCACCTTGATCGTGATCGCCTCGGGAGGAAGCACGGTGAACAAGTCCTCGTCGGTCCGATCGTCACCGACGGCAAGGATGACCATCGATGGGAGCCGCTCCGGAGGAATCGGCGGAACGATCCTCCCCTTGTGGATCCCGTAGGGCCGGATCTCGATCACCTTGTGCCCCGCCAGGATTTCGACCGGCTGATTGCTGAGCATTTGCGCCAGGTGCAATCGCAGCTCGTTGGCTCGTCGAGCGCCGGACTCCTGGTCTGCCATGCGGTAGTGCCATGCCAGCGCCACCGATTTCTCCTCGGTGAGAGAGCCCGGCGTCCGGGAGGTAATCTCCCGGAGAATTGCCAGAGCCGGCTCCCGCCAGGTCGGCCCTAGTTCACCGGCGGGAATCCACTCGCGTTGGCCAACGGCTCGAGACCAGAACCCGTGTTCCGCGTGCAGAGCAATCGGGAGCGTGCCCAGCCACTGCTCCAGCGTCTCCCGCGCGCGTCCGCTCACCACGTGCAATTCGGTATTTGGCCGGCTGGCGAGCGCGGCCAAAAGCTCCAGCAACGAGCGGTCGGGACGAGCAAGCTCCGGCGTGGCCGTGTAGGGCACCAGGGTCCCGTCATAATCCAGGAGAATCAACAAGCTTTCGGCGTCCTGCAATCGTGCGGTCAGCTCCTGCCTGGCAGCCGTACCCGACCCTGGAGACCGGCGGGCGATGGTGGCCTGATGGGTGATAGTCTCCAGCTGCTCGAGAAAGCTCGCCGCCCAGCGGTGCACGTCATACGCCTCCACCCGCTGGCGGAGCGGAGCGAGCCGCGCCCGGCGCTCTTCTTCGGC
Source organism: Gemmatimonadales bacterium (assembly GCA_045803455.1). GTDB lineage: Bacteria > Gemmatimonadota > Gemmatimonadetes > Gemmatimonadales > GWC2-71-9 > CAVVWJ01. Next base: position 20,504 of record JBJMPB010000019.1, read on the forward strand.
CATGGTCAAGCCGCGGTAATAGCTCTCGGCAGTGGCTTCCACATCATACGGGTTCACCTGGATGGCCTCAGGCAGCTCCCAGGAGGCCCCGGCAAACTCGCTCAGGATGAGGACCCCGTCGCCATCGATCCGCGAGGCCACGAACTCTTTCGCTACGAGATTCATACCGTCCCGAAGCGGCGTAACCAGCATGACGTCGGCCGCCCGGTATAGCGCCACCAGCTCGGGCTCGGACAGGCCTCGATAGATGTAGTGGACCGGCACCCAGCGGGGCGTGCCAAAGGCGCCGTTGATCCGGCCGACCAGGCCGTCGACCAGGGCTCGAAACTCCTGGTAGGCCTCGACGTTGGTCCGGGAGGGGACCGCCACCTGCACCAGTCGCACCCGTTCCCGCAGGTCGGGATGCGTCTCCAACATCCGCTCGTAGGCGAGCAGTCGCCGGGGGATACCTTTGGTGTAGTCCAGCCGGTCCACTCCCACCAGCAACTTCAGGTTTCCGTCGTCTTTCAGGGTGAGGGCTTCCGCCTCGACCCCGGGAACCTCGGCCATTTTCCTGAATGATTCGGCGTCGATGCCCATGGGGAACACCCCCAGCCGAACGTCCCGGTCGGCCAGCTGCACCCGATCGATGTCCACCGTGAGTCCCAGGATCTGGGTAAGGGAGGACGCGAAGTGGCGCAGGTACGCCGGTGTGTGAAAGCCCACCAGATCGGCGCCCAGCAGCCCCCTGAGAACCCGATCGCGCTCCGGCAGGGTACGGAACAGCTCCTCGCTGGGGAATGGGATATGAAGGAAGAACCCGACGCGGGCATCGGGCAGCCGCCGCCGCAGCAGTTGCGGGAGCAGCAGCAGCTGATAGTCGTGCACCCAGATCAGATCGCCGGACTGATAATGCTGGGCGACAACGTCGGCGAACTGTTCGTTGACCTCGACGTAGGCGTCCCAGTCACGGACATGGAGGGGAATCTGATCCAGCAGGTAGTGGAAGAGCGGCCAGAGCACGCCGTTGGAGTACCCCTCGTAATACCGGGCCACCTGCGCTCCGGTGAGTGGTACGGCCACCAGCCGCATCTCGGAGAGCTTTTGCTCCAGCTCCTTTCGCTGCTGTTCCGACAGATCCTCTTGCGTGCTGCCCGACCAGCCGATCCAGACCCCGCCGGACTGCTCGTGCGGCCGCAGCAATCCGGTAGCCAGACCTCCCGTACTCTTTTGGACCTCCACCCCGGTATCAGTGGGGCTGACCGTCACCGGTAGCCGGTTGGCGACGATGATGACCCGAGGCACTACCGCGGCCAGACCTGATTGCTGCGGTCGATGTCCGGGAATTCCTTTTCCGCGTCGATTTCGATGCTGCGTATGGCTGGCTCGCGGGCCACCCGAATGGTCTGCCGCCGCTCGCCCTTGAGCCAGACCTCCGCCGGAAGAGTGTCATGCTCGACCTGGCCGCTGGTCCGGGTGACCGTGAGATGGACCGGCATCGGGATTTTGCCTTGGTTGAGCACCACGATGTCGAGCGAGTTGCCGGAGGTGGTCACGGTATCTATGCCCTGATCCAGTTTCCAGGTCTCGAAGAACCAGCTGCGCCAGAACCAGGACAGATCCCGACCGGACACATTCTCGAAGGTATTGAACAGGTCATACGGGGTCGGATGCTTATAGGCCCAGCGGCGGATGTATTCCTTATAGGCCTTGTTGAAAGTATCTGCTCCCAGCACGCCCCGGAGCGCCACCATGATGGTTGCGGGCTTGTAGTAGCTCGCGACTCCATAGGAGGGATAGTTGGGATAGCGGTCGCCGTGATGGATCAGCTCTACTTCGCTCTCCGTCTCCGCAAAGTCGAGATAGTTCTTCCGATTCCGCGCCTCGTCGTCGAAGCCCTTGAAGAAATCGGCCATGGACTGTGACTGGTCGAACTGCGTGAGCCCTTCATCCATCCAGGCATACCGCTTCTCGTCGGAGCCGACCAGCATGGGGAACCACATATGGCCGATCTCATGGGTGGTTACCTCGTACAGTCCGAGCGTGTCCCACTGCCCCCCGATACAGGTCATCATCGGATATTCCATCCCCCCGCAGGAGGTCGGGCCGTCGACGGCGGTCATGTGGGGATAGGGATAGGGCGATAGAAACCGGGAGAAGAACTCGATGGAGTGGCGGCTGTACCGGGCGCTCTCGTCCCAATGACTGATGCGCTGCTCGGGCCGGTACAAGGAATAGATCGCGGCGGTGTCCGGCCGGCCGTCTCCAGTGACATCGCCCACCACGGCATTGGTGGCGTCCCACAGATACTTGGGCGATGCGGCCCAGGAAACATCGCGCACCCGCTCGGCCCGATAGTGCCAGGTCAGCTTGCCGTTGAGCCCGGGAGTGGTGGACGTCCCTGCCTTGCGGTCTCCGTCGGTAACCACGTGAATCACGCCGGCGGAATGGGCGGCAGAATCCAACCGGGCCCGGGTCTGAGCTGAAAGCACGTCGGGGGCATTCTGCAAACGCCCGGTGGCGTCAACCAACCATCCGGCCGGCACCGTCAGCGCCACGTCGTAGTTCCCATATCCCATGTAGAACTCGGCGTTGCCCAAATACTGGTCGATTTGCCAGCCGTCCACATCGTCGTACACCGCCATCTGGGGGTACCAGTAATTGATGTAGTAGGTCTCCCCGTCCTGGCCACCGCGCGGCGCGCCGTCCGGCGGAATGCGGAGCCGCCAGGCAAAGTCGAAGGTGGCGGATGCCCCCGGCGGGAGTGGCTGGGGCAGTCTGACTTGCATGATGGTGCCCTCGACCCGGTAGCCCGGAGAATCTCCTTCTCCTGCCTTCAGATCCTGGCCCTGAGCCGCGACCCGGTTGAGCTGGATGCCCTCCAATGCCCAGGGGACGTCGGTGTTATGCCGGGAGCCCGGAGCAAAGATGTTGTGCAGCAGCTGAACGTAGACCTCCCGCAGCGTATCGGGTGAATGGTTCTGGTAGGTCACCGTTCCCTTGCCCGTCAGGCGCTTGGAGACTGGATTCAGCTCCGCCTCGAGCCGGTAGTCGGCCCACTGCTGCCAGTATTTCGGGCCGGGCTCGCCGGTGTGAGTGCGGGTGCCCCGGGAGACGGCACGCTCGTAGACATCGGACACCGGGATGTCCATGACGTGCCGCTCGGCCGTGCCTGTTCCCGGCGAGGGTGCGGTTTTGGGCTCGGTCCGACCGCTGGAACAGCCGGCCGAAATCGCGACCAAGGTGGCCAGAAAGAGTGAGCTCCGAGTTCCCAGTTGATACATCACTTCTCCAGGTGTGAAGAGCCGGCGTGGCCTGCCGCCCGGGGCGCTGATGATGGTCCGGAGCGAGCGTTGGGTCAATCCCGTTCGCCGCCCCACCCAAAAGATACGCTCACCAGCATCGGTCGATGAAGAATTGCGTGGAGGTGGATGCCTTACGCGACGCCTCGAGGCGTCGTTTCAGCTCCCCGCG
>JBJMPB010000069.1:0-2764 GCA_045803455.1 Gemmatimonadales bacterium
AGCTCCGGCCGTACTACCGTCAGGCCGCTGACGACTACATCCGCCGGCTACGCCGCTACGCTCATGTCCGAGAGCAGGAGGTTCGTGAGGCCAGCCGGGCTCCCAATACCGCGGTTCAACGAGCCGAGGAGGCCGCCAGGCTGGAGGTAAAGATTCCCGATCGGACCATGGTCGTTGCGCTCGCACGGGAGGGTGTTGGATGGTCCAGCCGGGAGCTTGCCCGTCAGCTCGAACGCTGGCTGCTGCAGGGCCGACCGCTTGCATTTCTACTGGGAGGCTCGTCCGGCCTCGATCCTTCGGTGATAGCGCGGGCGTCAGCCCGCTGGAGTCTGGGGCCGCTTACGTTTCCCCATGAGCTCGCCCGCGTGATCCTGTGCGAGCAGCTTTACCGGGCCTATACGATTCTCCGCGGAGAGCCGTACCACAAGGGAGTCTAGAGGCACTCTGACTCTCGATTCGGCGGCACCGACTCATGACCGAATGGTTCGAAGAGTGGTTCGGTGAAGAATATCTCAGGTTGTATCCTCATCGTGACGAAGCCGATGCCGCCCGTGCCGTGGCCCTCATCAGCCGGTCGGTCGGCCTTCGTCCAGGGTGGCGGGTTCTGGATGTAGCCTGTGGTGCCGGCCGGCATGCCCGGGCCTTCGTGCATGCGGGAGCCTGTTGTTTCGGGCTCGATCTCTCGGCAACCCTGCTGCGCCTCGCTCGGGGCATCACCACTGCGCCTCTCATTCGGGCGGACATGCGCCGGCTGCCGGTCCGTCCTGCTTCAATGGACCTCACGGTCAATCTGTTTACCAGCTTCGGGTATTTCGAGCGGGACGACGAGCACGCACTTGCTCTGCGCGAGATGATCTCCACGTTGCGACCAGGGGGCTGGTTCGTGATCGACTTTCTGAATCCCGCGTCCGTTCGGCGCCAGCTGGTGCCACAGGAGACCCTGGAGCTGGACGGACACACCGTTCGAGTCACTCGGTCGGTGTCACCCGACGGGCGCTATGTCTGCAAGCGGATTCAGGCTCCGGCCGGTCGTCAATATCTCGAGCGGGTGCGGCTGTTCGAGCCGGACCAGATCTCCGACATGGTGGAGAGCTCAGGCGTGCGGATTCGGCAGCGCTTTGGTGATTACGATGCTGCGCCGTTCACTGCCGGATCACCTCGCAGCATCCTCATGGGGCAGGTCGCGTGACCTTGCGCCTGGTACCGACGCCGCTGCGCTCGATTGCGGAGTTTCCCTCCATCAGAGAAGGAGCCTTCGATCCGGCTCTAGCCGAGGCTTTCGTGCCCAGTTCCGCCCTCGACCCGGCACTGGCTCGCCTGGTGGAGCCTGGCGCACTGGTGGTGACCACGGGCCAGCAGCCGGGGTTGTTCACCGGTCCGCTGTATACCATCTACAAGGCTCTTTCGACTGCTGGACTTGCCCGAATACTTGAGCGGCAGTGGCAACGGCCGGTCGTCCCGGTTTTCTGGGTGGCGGGAGACGATCACGACTTTGCGGAGGCGAGCCACACCAGCTGGATCACCGCCGAAGGCACGGTGCGAACCGTCTCCCTTCCACCGCGCGCACCGGATGCGCCACTGACACCGCTCTATCGCGAGCAGCTGGGCAGCTCGGTCTTGGAGTTGCTGGACACGTTCGCCGCCGATCTCCCCGGATCCGAATTTCGCACCTGGACCATCGAATGGCTGCGCCGGCATTACCGGCCCGAGGTCAGCCTTGCGGCCGGCTTTGCCGGAGCATTGGCCGAACTGCTCGCGCCAATCGGCATCGTGTGTCTCGACAGCACGCATCCAGTGGTGAAACGAGCAGCGGCGCGCCACCTCATCCGAGCACTGGGACTCGCGCGCGAACTGGACGCCGACCTAGAGCATCGCAACCATGAGCTGATGACTGTGGGAATGGACCCGGGAGTGCCGGTCGGGGAGGGCGCCACGCTGGTCATGCTGGAGGGGCCGATGGGGAGGGATCGGCTGCTGCTGGACGATGGCAGCTTTATCACGCGCCGCGGCCGACAGCGGTATGATCTCGAGGCCCTTCAGCGGATCGCCGCTGCCGAGCCGGAGCGGCTATCGCCCAATGTGCTGCTCCGACCGATCGTGGAGAGTGCCCTGTTGCCAACGGTGGCCTACCTCGGCGGTCCCGGAGAGCTCAACTACCTCGCGCTCACTGTTCCCATTTACGAGCGAATGCGGGTGCCCCGTCAGACGGTTCTTCCCCGCTGGTCCGGGGTGATCGTCGAGCCGAAAGTGGAACGGATCTTGGAGAAGTTCGGCATCGATCTCTTCGAGCTGCTGGAGCCTCCCGGCTCCCTCGAGGCCCGGCTGGTGCGCTCTCAGCTGCCCGACTCCGTCAGCCGCACGCTGCAGTCACTTCGGGAGGAGCTGCTCTCAGGCTATGACACGCTGGCCCGGGGAGCCGCCGAGATCGATCCCACGCTGACCAAGTCGGTGCAAGGGACCAAGAATCAGGCGCTTGCTGCCCTCAAGGATGTCGAGAAGAAGCTGGTGCAGCATTTGAAGCGCAGACAGGAAATCGAGCTGAGACAACTGACCAGAGCTCGCGCGCTCGTGCTTCCTGAGGGGCAACCGCAGGAACGGCTCCTTACCATAGCGTCGTTCCTGGCGCGTTATGGTCCGAGCTTGATGGAGGAGTTGAGCGAGACCATCGAAGCGTGGTATGCCGCGGCCCTTGAAGGGGCCCTCCACCCGTCGTAGACTCGACCCATGTCGGTAATTGCGTTGATTCTCCTGGTGGCACTTCTCA
>JBJMPB010000096.1:0-3093 GCA_045803455.1 Gemmatimonadales bacterium
CGCGATCAGCTCCAGGCCGCGCTGCTGCCGCCGCAGCTCGGCGTTGATCAGCCGGGCGACCGTAGGATCGGCCTCACGTAAGCTCGCGTTATGGTTGAGCGTCATCCAATCTCCTGATCGATCTTCTCCAGCCGGCGCACGTGGCGGCCGGCGGCGAACTGCGTCTGCAACCAGGTCTTCAGAATCTCGACTCCCTCGTCCTCGCTCACAAAGCGCGCGGGCAGGATGAGAATGTTCGCATCGTTATGCTCCCGCGCCAGCTTTGCGATCTCAGGATTCCAGGCCACTGCCGCTCGAACGCCCCGATGCCGGTTGGCCGCGTAGGACATGCCGAGACCACTTCCGCAGAGCAGGACGCCGCGGCTGGCGTGGTGCTGCTCGACCTCCGACGCGACCTTGTGGGCAAAGTCCGGATAGTCTGTTGATTCCGGGCTGTGAGTTCCCAGGTCCAGGGGCTCGTACCCCAGCTCCCGCAGCTCCTCGACCATCCGTTCCTTCAACTGATAGCCGGCGTGATCCGAACCGATTGGAATGACTTCGGCCATTGGGTTAATGATAGAAGATTGCGGGAGAGGCGAAAGGAGCGGAAGTGGACGTCGTTGGTGTTTGTTGATGTCACTTTGTCAAGATGGCCCGTCTGCCTACCGCCTCCCCGAGACCCACATCCGATCCAGCCCAGCCACCGCTGCGATCCGCTGCTCGGCCAGCCGGTCAGCCGCGCGATAGGTGGGGATCTTCTCCTGTTTGGCGATGTCGAAGATCCGGAGCAGGGTCTCATAGATCTCTCCCGCCTTTTTCTTGGCCCGCTCCACCGGCCACCGGTGCAGCTCACCGTACACGTTGATCACGCCGCCGCCGTTTATGACGTAGTCCGGGGCGTAAAGAATCCCTCGCTCTTCCAGCAGATCGCCGTGGCGATCTTCGGCCAGCTGATTGTTGGCTCCGCCGGCAATGACCTCGACCTTGAGCCGGGGCAGCGTTTCGTCGTTGACCGTCGCACCCAGCGCGCACGGAGCGTAGACGTCGGCCTTCTGATCGTAGATCTCTTCTGGGCCTACAGACTTGGCGCCGGTCTCCTCAACCACCTTCTTCACCTTATCCGCGTCGATGTCGGTGACGATCAATCTGGCGCCTTCGGTGTGGAGATACTGGGCCAGGTGCGACGCCACCTTGCCGCAGCCTTGGATCGCCACTGTCTTGCCGGACAGGTCATCCTTGCCCCAGCGGACCCGGGCCGCCGCCTTCATCCCCACATATACGCCGTACGCCGTCACCGGAGACGGATCGCCGGAGAGCCCGAGGAGACCGGCAACATGATCGGTCTCCAGCTTGATGTACTCCATGTCGGCCGGACTGGTGCCGATATCTTCTGCCGTGATGTAGCGGCCGCCCAGCGTCTCGATGAACCGGCCGTGAGCTCGGAAGAGGGCTTCGCGGTCGGCTCGACGGTTGTCACCGATAATGACCGACTTCCCGCCCCCGAGATTGATGCCGGCCACCGCGGACTTGTAGGTCATGCCCCGGGAGAGCCGAAGCGCGTCGGTAACCGCCTCCGCGGTGCTGCCGTATTGCCAGAACCGGGTCCCGCCGAGTGCCGGGCCCAGTGTCGTGTCGTGAATGGCGACGATGCCGTAGTAGCCACAGGACGGGTCGTGCGACAGCAGCATCTGCTCGTGACCCATGGTTTGCATCTGAGCGAAGACGTCGGCCGGCGCCGCGGAGCCATGCCGGGGCGAGCGCGGAGCCAGGTCGCTCTCCAGCGCGGAAACGACTGCCCCACCAAAGCCCGCGCGGTTAGCGCCCAGGTTTTTGCTCGTAGTCATAAAATCCTCTCCCGGTCTTCCGGCCCAGATACCCTCCAGCGACCATTTTCCGCAGCAGCGGACAGGGACGATACTTGTCGTCGCCCAGTCCCTCGTGCAGCACATTCATGATGGCAAGACACACGTCGAGCCCGATGAAGTCGGCCAGCGCCAGCGGTCCCATCGGATGCGCCATGCCGAGCTTCATGACCGTATCGATCGCCTCGGGGGCGGCAACGCCCTCCATCACGCAAAAGATCGCCTCGTTGATCATCGGCATCAGCACCCGGTTGCTCACGAAGCCTGGATAGTCGTTCACCTCGACCGGCGTCTTGCCCAGAGCCTGCGCGGTCTCCATCACCCGTGACGTGGTGCGGTCGCTGGTGGCGTGGCCCCGAATCACCTCGACCAGCTGCATCACCGGCACTGGATTCATGAAATGCATCCCGATCACTTGCTCCGGCCGCCGGGTACGCCCGGCGATCTCGGTGATCGATATAGAGCTGGTATTGCTGGCCAGGATGGCCTCAGGCCCGCAGATCCGGTCGAGCTGCTCAAACAGAGAGAACTTGATCGCCGGACTTTCGCTCGCCGCTTCGATCACCAGTTCGGATTCCGCTACCGCGGTCAGATTGGTGTCGCTCGAGATCCGGCTCAGCACCTGATCGGGGGCGTCCGGCGGTAGCGTGCCCTTCTTGACCTGACGCTCCAGGTTGGTGCGGATCGTGGCACTGGCTTTCTGCAGCGCGGTAGGCGCGGTATCCACCAGCGTCACGGCCCAGCCATGTTGCGCAAAGACGTGGGCGATCCCGTTGCCCATCGTTCCGGCGCCCACCACGGCGGCGCGCTTCACGATGGATCCCGGCGGGCCCAGCGCGCCATGATCAGGAGGGCGCCGGTGATCGCCCCGGTGGCGAGCAGTCCTCCCTCGGGACCGAAGTGACCGCCTGAGAGCCAGACCGGATCGCCGGCGCGGTAGTCGATCAGCGGAATGCTGAATGGCAACCCGCTCACCGGAGCGTCGAGCGCCGCAAGCGTGGCGTTCCATCCCAGATGCGCGCCAAACGCGGTCCACAGCCCGCCGGGAGCATAGAAGGCAACGCCCAGAAAAATTCCCGCCAGAGCGATGTTGCCCAGACCGAGCGGAGTGATCCCGGGGTTGAGCCCGTGGAAGAGCGCGAAGATGACGCCGGCAACCAGGACCAGCGCAGTCCCACGGCCGATCGCCGCACCGACGAGCACCAGGGGCAGGCCGCGGAACATGAACTCCTCGCTGAGGGCGGCCGGAGCC
>JBJMPB010000123.1:0-4245 GCA_045803455.1 Gemmatimonadales bacterium
CAGGGCGCCGAAGCGTGCCGCAGGGACCTCCCAGGCGCAAGCCAACGAGACCTGGGTGGATACGAGTGTGGCGAGAACCAAAGAAAACTATCTGACCGCCACGTCCGCCATACCGCTCGATGCCGCGTTTGCCGGCCAGCCCTGGACCGTGCTGTTCAGCGAATCCAAGGACGAAGTGCTCGAGCCGATGGTGGAGTTCACCAACACGTTCCTCATCGTGGTCGGGCTTTCGAGTCTTGCGGTGCTGCTGCTCAGCGCCAGCCAGATCCGGCGCAGCGTGCTGCCCCTGGAAGAGCTGCAGAAGGGCACCCAACGGATCGCGCAGCGGGATTTCACCAGCCGGGTCACCGTGAACAGCCGCGACGAGTTCGAGCAGCTCGCCAGTTCGTTCAATACGATGGCGACGCAACTCGGCCGTCAGTTCAACGCTCTGGCCACCGCAGCTGAAATTGACCGCGCGGTGCTGTCGGCCACCGACGCCACCGCCATCGTGGACACGGTGCTTGGCCGAATCCGGGACGTGTTTCCCTGCGGCATGGTGAGCGTAACCCTGGGCATCCCCGACGGCACCAAGACGGTGACCAGCGTAGTTCAGGACTATGAGCGCGGGGGACGGCACATCGAGCGGATCTCGCTGCGCCCGTCTGACGTGCAGGGGCTGCTGTCCGGCCCGGAGATTCTGGAGATCCGGAGCGGTGACGGCGTTCCCTCCTACCTCGCCCCGCTCACCAGTCTGGGTGCCACCTCATTTCTGGTGTTGCCACTCTCCTATCAGAGGCAACTCTCCGGCATTATCGCTCTCGGCGAGCGATTCGATCTCACGCCCACGGATGATGACCGCCATCAAATGCGGCGTCTCGCCGACCAGGCGGCGGTGGCTCTGGCGAATGCGCGCATGCTGGAGCAGGTACGGGAGCTGGCGTACTACGACAGCCTGACCGGCCTGCCCAACCGGCTCTCATACAAGGAGCGGCTGTCTTATGCCCTGGAGCAGGCCAGCCGGAGCCAGCGGCTGGTGGCGGCATTCTTCATCGACCTCGATCACTTCAGCCGCATCAACGACACCCTGGGCCATGAGGTGGGCGACCAGCTCCTCCGCCATGTTGCCTCACGGCTACGGGGCTGCTGCCGGGAACGGGAGGACGAGGTTGGACCCGCCTCCAGCACCCTGGCTCCGGAGGTGGCCCGACTGGGCGGCGACGAGTTTACCGTCATCATGCCCGGGCTGCACGACGCTCAGGACGCGGCCAAACTGGCCCGCCGGATTCTGTCGAGCTTTGCCCAGCCGGTGCGGGTTGGGACGCACGAGATTTTCGTGAACGCCAGCATCGGGATCGCCATCTATCCCTATGATGGCGAGGACATCGAAACTCTGCTGATGCACGCTGACACGGCGATGTACAAGGCGAAGGAGCAGGGGGGCAGCAGCTATCAGACGTACTCCAAATCCATGACCACAACCGCGCTGCAGCGCATGACCCTGGAGAACGATCTGCGGCGTGCGCTGGAGCGGAATGAGTTCGAGGTCCACTATCAGCCCATTGTGGATGCATACACCAACACCGTGGTTGCGGCGGAGGCCCTGTTGCGCTGGCGCCATCCGGAGCTTGGCTTGTTGCTTCCCTCGGAGTTCATCCCGATTGCGGAGGAGAACGGGCTCATCGTTCCCATGGGCGAATGGATTCTGCAGAGCTCCTGCCTGCAGAACCGGGCCTGGCAGGACGCCGGCCTCCCCCGGATTCGGGTAAGCGTCAACCTGTCCAGCCGGCAGCTGAAACGGACATTGGCTGAGACCGTTGGCCGGGCGTTGCAGATCAGCGGTCTGGAGGCGAGGTATTTGAGTCTAGAGCTCACCGAAAGCGTGCTGGTGAACCACCACCGGGAAGGCACCGAGGCGCTGCATGCCCTCCGTGCGATGGGGCTTCACCTGGCGGTTGACGACTTCGGCACCGGCTACTCGTCCTTCAGCTACCTGAAGCATTTCCCGCTCGATACTCTGAAGATCGACCGGTCCTTTATTCGGGAGATCGCCATCCAACCCGATGACGCAGCCATCACCACCGCGATCATCGCCATGGGCCACGCGCTGGGACTTCGGGTAATTGCGGAGGGGGTAGAAACGGAGGCGCATCTCACGCTGCTGCAGAAGCAGGGCTGTGACGAGGTGCAAGGCTATCTGCTCGGACGCCCTGTGCCACCAGACCGGTTCGTGGACCATCTCACCCGCAAACGCTCCGGCCCGGTTACTCCGGTGGTGAGGCGGCAGCGGTCTGTTCGCTGAGCCAATCAGACAGCTCGTCTAGGTGCTCCCAGCTCACGATCAGATACGGCATTCCGGCCGGCAGCGCGGTTCGGAAGTAGCAGTCCACCGAGTCATCGCTCACGGCGGGCTTGATCAAGGCCAGTCGCCCAGCACCCAGCGCTCCTGCCACAAAGGCTGCGATGCTGTCGCTGGTTACCTCCCAGCTATGAGGGAGCACGTCGGCGGAACGCATCCACCTGGCCGGAGCCATGATGGGAATCTTTCCCAGCGAAAGCACTTCTCTGATTTCGCCCGGCTCTTCGACGATCACTCCTCCGGAGACCCGATCGGCGAGCACGTAGGCGTACTGATCCATCGCCAGGATCGCCATCCAGTGAGAGGCAGTGGGAGAGAGGGTGGTTCTGCCCTCGAAGGTCCTGACGGCATCGGCGAAGGGGCCGCCCCCCGGGACCAGCAGCAGTGGATGCAGCTGCGACAGCGCTTGAAGGGCTGAGCACACCTGCTCCAACGCGCCGGGCAGTCGCGACAACCCTCCACCAACCTTGATCACCGAGAAGTCCGCCACACTGTTGTTCATCGTGACTTCAACATCAGACTCTCGCAGAGCAGGCTGGCGACGGCAAACGCCGGCGCGGTAATGGCAGCAGGTCCGATCTGGTCCGCCAGCGAAACCACTTTGAGGCCGGAGTACTGGGCAGCTTCGCGGCCGATAAACTCTCCCAGCCCGGCCAGTACGGCGGTGCCTATGGCAGGATGCCGGTTCTTCAGTCTGTGCAATGCGCCCGCGATGAGATCACACTGGGCCCGGGCAAATGCGGCTGCCATGCCTGTGATCGCCTGGTCATCGAGCATCTCTCGGTCGGCGCAGACCGCGCGGGCGAGACGTTCGCCCGCGTATTTCTGGGTGGCGGGTCTGCCGTCCGGCGTAGGCGAGGTGTAGTTCTTCGGGCTCAGGCGGCCGAGCCAGACATAAACGTCGCCCATCAGGGCGAATGCCTCCGCCGAGACACCGGCGGTTCCATGCCGGAGCGGAACCCTGGTGGTAACGGCCTCCACCGGCGTTCGAAGCGCGCCGGTATACACCAGCTCCCCGCTAAGCAATCGGTCCAGATCGGTATTGCCCTCGGCTTGCACCTCACCTTCCAGGATGGGAATGAGGTCGGTGGTGGTGCTGCCGACGTCGATCAGGATGCAGGTAGGTATGCGCCGGGCCAACCAGCGCGCTGTTGCGGACCAGTTCGACGCCGCGACATCCAGGCTCCGGGTCCTTGCAGCCTCGGGGCTGACGAATTCTCCGGGCACGGTGTATACGTGTAGGCGGTCGGATGGAAACACCGAGACCATCGCGTCCAGCACGAAGCCGACGCCTTCTCGCTTGGTCCGGAATGCCTGGGAGAGCTCCGCCGTCATGGAGATGCCGTGTTGATCGTGCGGAGCGGCCCCGAGCCGATCGGCGGCGGAGCGGAGTACTGAAGGCAGGGCCGGGAGATCGCGCTGGAGCTCGTACGCGATGCTGACGACCCGGGGGGCGGCAGCCTGATCATGATCAAGCCGCACGACCTTGGTGTTGACGCCTCCGATGTCCCAGCCCAGCACCGCTGAGGTCATGGGGAACCCGCAGGTGGGCGAGGACGATGCAGATCATTCCAGTTCTGGATATTGCCCGTGGGATCGCCGTGCATGCGCAAGGCGGCGACCGAAGTCGTTATGCGCCGTTGGAGTCGAAGCTGGTACCCGATCAGGTCGGAGATCCAGTCGCGGTCCTGCGCGCGTTCCATTCGGCTCTCGGTATTCACGAGTGCTACGTCGCAGATCTGGATGCCATTCAGGGAGGTGCGGTCCAGCGCACGCTGTTGCGCGAGCTGGCGGCCTTTCACACCGGATTCTCCGGGTCCTTGATCGTGGATGCGGGCACCCGTCTTCCTGAAGGCGCTCTCGAAGTCCTCTCCTGCGGTGCCAGTGACGTTGTCGTCGGGCTGGAA
>JBJMPB010000138.1:0-3752 GCA_045803455.1 Gemmatimonadales bacterium
CAGGGGCGCGCTTCACCTACGCTGCTCTCGCGCGAGCCGACCTGAAGAAATTGGACTTGGCTGGGGTCGACTTGACAGGCGCGTATCTGTTTCTGGCCCAACTGGACGGAGCCGACCTGAGCCGCGCGTCCGGGCTCAAACAAGATCAGCTTTCGCTGGCGTGCGGCACGAGCGAGACCAAGCTGCCAGCCGGGATGGCCCAGCCAGACTCTTGGCCTTGTCGGCCGGAAAGCGATTAAGCGCGCGGCAGCCGCCCCAGGCTCCGTTTCACCCGGCCTGAGTGACATTTCTACTTTGCGCAAACAGAGACATTTCAACTTGGTTGCCACAACGGCTCACGCGCGAGGGCACCCTGACCTTTGACGTGGTAGTCTCAAGCAGGCCGAGCCAACCCCAAGGGAGCCCCATGATCTGTCCATTGCACCTTCGTCCGTGTGACAAGGGCTGCATGAGCTTTTGCCGAACGAAGCGCCCACGGTTTTGGCTTGTGCTGGCTGTGCTGGCGGGCACTGGCGTCGCTGTGTGGCTCGCCTGAGCACCGCTTCCCTTTTTAGCTCAATGAAGATCCAAGTGATCCGGGATCTGAGCCGCAACGGAGGTAAGCCATGGCCAAAGGCGAAAAGCGGGGCAACCGCGAGGCCAAGAAGCCCAAGAAGGAGAAGCCAAAGGAGGCTGCTCCGGCTTCGCCTTTCGCGAGCCAAGCCAAGGGCAGCGCGCCGGCGAAACCGTCCGGGGGCAAGCGGTAGCACCCTCGCGGGTTGTCCTAAGGGGCTTCTCTGCTTGAGGCGCGCCCACAACCTCCGATCCCCTGCCCTTCGGCAGCTTTAAGCCGGCTTCGTAATCAGCCTCACGCGAAACCCGCCCTCGCGCGTGAGGCCGAGGCTCGCACAGCTCGAGGCGCGGCCGGGAACCGACTGCGGCCCACGCGGGTTGGCTTAGGGTCCGGCGGCGACGCCGGAGCGGCCCTTGAGGCCGGTCACGCCAGTGTAACGCCGGACGGCTCTAATGCCAGAAGGGTCAGTCGCTCGGCGGTCCGACCCAGGGCACCAGCGAACCCCGTGCACGGAGGCGGCCGCCCAAGCACGGGGTTTTGCTTTGCGAGCCTGGTCGATCAGCCCCCGTCAGGCCCTTTGGCACGGCTGGGCGATGATCAGAACCGGCTGCCGGGCGTGCTCACCCCGCCTGAGTATTCGCCCATCGCCCGCTGCTCCGCTTCCATCTCGGCCAAGCGGTGCTTGACGATGTCGCCGATCGAGATGATGCCCCCGAGCCGGCCGCCTTCGACCACCGGCACGTGCCGGACCTTCTGATCGGTCATGGTCTCCATGATCTGGCTGACCGTGCAGGCGCGGGTGCAGGTGAAAAGCTTGGTGGTCATGTGCTGGGACACGGGGTCCTCCAGCGCCGCTGCGCCCCGGCGCGCAACCGCCCGAGCGATGTCGCGCTCTGAGATGATGCCCCGCACCGGGTGCTGGGCGTCGGCGACCACGACAGCCCCGATGCGCCGCTCGGCCAGAAGCCGGGCGGCGTCCGCCAGGGTTCGCCCGGGTTCGATCGTGATCACGTCAGAACCCTTGTCGGCGAGGATGTGCGCAACGATCATAGCCTCTCTCCCTTGCGGTCGGCCCGGGGCATTCGCGTGCGTTAGAGTAACTCACGTCCTCAAGAGACTACGCTGCCAAAGGCTGCGATGATCAAGTCCGAACTCATCCTGAAGATCGCCGAGCAGAACCCGCACCTCTACGAGCAGGACGCGGCAGACATCGTCAACGCGATCCTCGACACGGTCGCGAACGCGCTGGCGCAAGGGGACCGGGTTGAGCTGCGCGGCTTCGGCGTGTTCACGGCCAAGCGGCGCGGCGCACGGGCCGGGCGAAATCCACGTAGCGGCGCGGCAGTCGCGGTGCCCGACAGAGTGTTTCCGATGTTCAAGACGAGCCGCGAGATGCTTCGCCGGTTCAACCCAGGCGAGGACGAGGGATAGATCGCCAGTCGCGCTGCCGATCCGCCATACCGGCTCAATCGGCCTGACGCGGCCTGATCGCGCGCCTTGTTGGGGCGAATGTTGGAGTGCGGTCTCCCTGGCCGATTGACGCTCCAGCGGAACCAAGGGCTTAGGGGTGATGTATGGCGGAGGGGCGGGCGGCCTGAAGTTGCAGGTTCAAGTCCTGCCGCGGTCGCCAACACTTCGCTCCGGCTGGACGCGGTTCAGTTGGGGGATGCCCATTCAGACCTGCAGGGGACGCATACAGAGCGGAGCGTTCAAGGAAAAACAGGACTCGTCGTGTCCGCGGTGGCTGACAACAGCGGACACAAACGATCTGGATTGGCCCTTTGGCCTACCGCACCTCAGGATGCGGCGGCTGGCGGCAGAGGCTGTTTCGGCGTGCCGTAAAGGCGCGGATCGGCCTGGGCCAGTTCAGTCACAGCCTCGCCCATCGGGGCCGGATTAGCGAGGTATTGGAACTGGCCCTTGCCATCCGGCGAGGGTCCATTGGCCCAGCGCGCCCCAGCGCTGTCAGTGCCCTCCGAGCAGTTCCAGAACTGATATGCGACCTCCGACTTCTCCAGCTCCTGCGGAAAGTTCATCGGCACAGGCGTGCCCTCCAGCCCCTCGGCCTCCAGCTCGGCGATCGCTGCCAGCCACTGGTTCTGGTGCATCGTGTCACGCGCGATCAGGAACGAGAGCATGTCGCGCACCCCTCGATCCTCGGTGAGGTTGTAGAGGCGGCAGACCTGCAGGCGCCCTTGGCTCTCGGCTGTGACATTGAAGCGGAAGTCGGCCAGCAGGTTACCGGAAGCAATGGTGTAGCGGGCGTTCCAGGGATAGCCGACACTATCGGTCGGCGTCGCACCACTTCCGCTGACGATGGCGTGCTGCGGGTTCATGCCGGCCAGGATCGCGTCCTCGAGGCGCGCCCCGCCCATGACGGCGCCCATCACCGAATTCTTCGCCGCATCCTCCTGGGCCTCAACTGGTGAGGACTCCAGCAAGCGCGCGATCATAGTGGCAAGCATCTCGACGTGCGCGATCTCCTCGGTCCCAATGTCGAGGATCATGTCGCGGTATTTCGGGGCCGCTCGGCAGTTCCAGCCCTGGAAGAGATAGGTCATCATGACACTGATCTCGCCCCATTGTCCGCCCAGCACTTCCTGCAACTGCTTGGCATAGACGGGATCGGGGCGCTCGGGCTTTGCGTGATATTGGAATTGATTGGTGCGGAAGAACATTGTGCCGCTCCTCTTCTGGGCGGGGGAGAACGAGCCGCCGTGGCAGACGCGAACCAACGCGCGCTCCCCGGCCGTGCGTTCCGGCTAATCAGCAAACAGAGGAGGGAACCCATATACAGTGCTTAGGCTGGTTCGCTTGGAGGGTTCGCTTGGAGTATGCCCTTCCTGAACCGCCTCGGAGCTGGTTCAGAAACGCCGTTTTGCAATCCAAACTGAACCGAGACGGTGCGAACCATTCAAAGTGAACCAACAACGGAACCTTGCTGCGCAACCCCGAACGGCGCACCCTGGGAACATGCGCCGTGCCCGCCCTGTCCAACCGGCTGATGCGAAGGTCATGTTCGCGGTCCGTTACGACGACGGGCGATCGGCCTACATCCCCGTCAGCCCGCAAGCGGCTCGCTACGGCCAGATGGTCGTCATGAGCATCGCGCGTGAACAGCAGAAAGCCGGTGACATCCCGGACGGCACCCTCGTGAGCGTTCAGCAGGTCCGGTGAGCGGGCCTCATCGGCTTTCTTA
>JBJMPB010000196.1:0-7780 GCA_045803455.1 Gemmatimonadales bacterium
TATCTCGTTTCAGTAAGGTGAGAAGTAAGCAGTGAGCGGTGAGCAGTGAGCGGAAACTGGCTCACGCGAAGGCCAGAAGATGCGCTGCGTGCTTTCGGAGCAATGTGGCCACCGTCACCGACCGCCCGACCGCCGCTTACCGCTCACCGCTTACTGCTTACCTTCTCCCCATGACCCCGAAATCCCTCGCTCGGTTGCAGTTGGCGGGAGCCGCCCTGCTGTTTTCGACCGGCGGTGCGGCGATCAAGGCGGCCGACTTCACTGGGTGGCAGATCGCGAGCTTCCGATCCGGCCTGGCGGCAGTGGCCCTGTGGCTGATGACACCGGCCGCAAGACAGGGCTGGACCTGGCCCGGCGCGCTGGTCGGGGTCGCCTATGCCGGCTGCCTCACGTTGTTCGTTCTGGCCAACCGGCTCACCACGGCGGCCAACACCATCTTTCTTCAGTCGACGGCCCCGCTTTACCTGCTCATCCTCGCACCCTGGCTGCTCAAGGAGCGGGTGCGCCGCCAGGACCTCGGCTTCATGGCGATCGTCGCGGCAGGGTTGGCGCTGTTCTTCGTGGGGGTCGAGCAACCCATCGTCACCGCACCGGATCCCGGCCGGGGCAATCTGCTGGCCATGGGAAGCGGGCTCTGCTGGGCGCTTGCCGTGGGCGGCCTCCGCTGGCTGAGCGCTGCGCCAGGACGGGGATCGCCGGCAGCGGCGGTGGTCTCCGGAAATGTGACTGCCTTTCTGGTGGCGCTGCCGATGGCGCTCCCGGTCGGGTCTCACGCCCCGGGCGACTGGGCGATTATTGGCTATCTGGGCATCTTCCAGATTGCCTTGGCCTATGTGTTCGTGACCAGAGCCATTCACTCCATTCCGGCCCTGGAGGCTTCGGTCATTCTGCTGCTGGAGCCTGTCCTCAATCCGGTCTGGGCCTGGATCATTCAGCGGGAGACGCCCGGGAGTTGGGCCCTGCTGGGAGGGGCAATCATTCTGGGTGCCACAACCTACAAGAGCTGGAGCGAGAGCCGGGTGGCGGCTCCGGTAACCTGATGCGACATACTCCCGCGCTGATTGAAACCATGCGGATCAGAAACGGAGTGGCGCCGCTCTGGTACCTCCACATTCGCCGTCTGGCCACAAGCTGCAAGGCGCTGGGCATCCCGCTCCCTGGGGAGCTGCCCCCGCCCGAGGGAGGTCTCGACCGCACCGTGCGCTGGGAAGTTGGGATGCGGGGCGTGCAGGAGAGCGAGCGGCTGGTCGAGTCGGTGGAGCGGGTCAAACTCATCATATCCCGCATCACCCATCATCCGTATCCCCACAAGACCACGGAGCGGGCTCAGTTCGATCGGGCGCGGGATAAGGCTCGCGGGGCGGAGGCCGATGACGCGCTGCTGCTGACGCCCGGAGGTTATCTGGCGGAGACCGCGATCTGGAGCGTGTTCTGGTGGGAGGGTGGGCAGCTCTGCGCCCCGGCCCTGGAGCTCGGGATCCTGCCCGGAGTGGGACGGGCCCGGATCGTGGAGCTGGCCGGTCCAATCGAGGAGAGGCGGGCGACCTGGAGCGAGGTCAAAGGCCTCCCGCTCTTTCTGGCGAACGCCGTCCGCGGCGTGGCCCAGGTCTCGGCGGTCCAGGATGATCCGGTGCCCTCGGCCAAGCAGACAGACGATTTGGCTGCACGTTTTTGGCCTTGACCCGAGGGTCTTCCGGGCGATATTTCCCGGCTCGGGACGTTGGCCCGTGGTGGTTGTAGCTCAATCGGTTAGAGCGCCGGACTGTGGCTCCGGAGGTTGCGGGTTCGATTCCCGTCAGCCACCCTCGAAGGTCCGTAGCTCAAGTGGTAGAGCACCGGTCTCCAAAACCGGGGGTTGCAGGTTCGAGTCCTGCCGGGCCTGTGGATGTTAGTCACGAATCACGGGACGCGAGTCGCGAGCGTAACTCGGGAACGCGGTGGAACCGCTGCTTTCCGTCGACCGTTCCTTAGCCGCATGACTCGTGACTCGCGACTGAAGCACCACGGCGCTATCGTCTAGGGGACTAGGACGGGGCCCTCTCAAGGCCCAAACACGGGTTCGAATCCCGTTAGCGCTATTTTGAAAAGGCCGAGGGCCGTTGGTGCTGGTTGTGGCTTTAGCTCCTGGCTCCTAGCTCCCAGCTCTCACGGCCCCATCGTCTATCGGTTAGGACGCGACCCTTTCAAGGTCGAGAGAGGGGTTCGACTCCCCTTGGGGCTATTCGGCGCCGCTAGCTCAATTGGCAGAGCAAGTGACTCTTAATCACTAGGTTGTAGGTTCGATTCCTACGCGGCGCATTTAAGCACAACACACAGTGGTACTCCAGACTCGGGTTGGCCGGTTACGCAGCCGGCTTTTTCTTTTGTTCCCATTTGCGGCTTATGGTGCTACTTGGGACAGTCGCACGGACAACCAACGGACCGGTCTGTCATATCATTGTGGCGCTTCATTGCCGAGCACACTGATGGTTTCCTCCCGGTGCCGTTCCCAGAGGGGATCGCCGAGATAGACACCCCGGAAGATTATCCCGCTTTCATCACTGGCGCGCAGGTGGAGCAGTCGGGGTGATCTGGACTATCGATCGTCTCCTGTTGCTCCTGTTACAGCTCGCCGGAACTCCGGCGCCGGTGCGGCAGCAAGCCCCGCCCGACTCCATAGTGTACAGCGTGAGCCCGGGTAGTCGCCTGGTGGTCAGGACCGGAAAGAGCGGGCTCTTGGGGTTTGCCGGACACACCCATGTGATTCGCGCGCGGGCGGTCACCGGCCAGCTCGTGTACCGCGCGGGCACCGCTGCCTCATCCCTCAGGATCTCCGTGCCGACCGACAGTCTGGAAGTATTGACGCCGCCGGATACGGCCGAGATCCGGAAGGTGACCGAGGCCATGCGCAGTGAAGTTCTCCACGTAGACAAGTATCCCAGGATGTCCTTCTCAGCGGACTCGCTCAGCGCAAAAAGTGGAAAGATGGAGTTCCGGCTCGCGGTCACCATGGAAGGCGTCACCCGGCCTATCGCAGTGACTGCGGATGTCACCGTCGGGGCCGATACAATTCGAGCGCGGGGAACCTTCACTGCCAAGCAGACCGATTTCGGGATCAAGCCGTTTCGCGGAGGACCGGCCGGCACCGTGAAGGTTGCCGACGAGGTGAAGTTCTGCTTCGATCTGGTAGCGGTGCGGGCCGGCGCCCGGGCTCCTGCCGCTCAACGCTCCGGGGACCCGGGCGACGGCACGACTGTCCCCGGCTGCGTCGAGAAGACGGACTCCACTCGGGCACCCTTCTAGGCAGTAAAACCTTACTGCCTTGCGGCTGGCCAATTCCCATCGAGTGTGACGACCTGTCCTCCCCCAAGGACCTACCTGGCCGAGCCGGCTGAATTGCATGGGATCCATATATATTTCTACAGGTCTGATTGATGACTGAGCCGTAAGAGGGATGGTGAACACGCAATCGCTGGAAGTACCGCTCAAAGGATTCGGGGCGAGCCCCACCCGGGCCCAGCTGGTGGTGGATAATCTCACCACCGGCCAACGGCTTCGCCGCGCGGGAGTTGCCCTCGCCGCCGGCGGCGCATTGGCGTTGATTGCGCTTCCCATCCCGCTGGTCCACTTCGTCCTGGTCCCGGGCGCGCTGCTATTGGGCCTGATCTTCGCCGCAATGCGTCTCAATCAGCGGCAGGTGATCCGTTCGGCGGAAGGTGCGTGCCCCTACTGTGGCACCCATCAGCGGCTGGGCCTTGCCGGCCGGGTTTTCCGCTTGCCCCGGGAAGTGTTCTGTGACAAGTGCCGGCGCCCGCTCGACCTTGGGGCGGACTGAGTCGAAGGCATCTCATCGGCAAAGAGCATCGCCGGCGGCTCACCCTCCCCACCCATCTCCGCCACCACCCGATTCAGCCCTCGCTGGAGCTTCCTTAGCTCCGCCCGGGGCAGCTTCCGCAGCGCATTGATCAGATGCACCTGCCCGGGCACCGGGGCCCGGGAAATCAGGCGTTTCCCCGCTGAAGTGAGCCTCAGCTCGCGCCGCCGCCGGTCACTGGTAGAAGGCTGCCGAGTCACCAGGCCCTGCTCGACCAGCCGCCGAACCACCACCGAAACCGAGCTCTGATGGGTGTAGGTGCGGGCGGCCAGATCATTGATGGATCCGGCCGGCGCGTCCGCGAGCTGCTGCAGCACAAACAACTGGGCGCCGCCGATGCCTATCTGCTGCTCGCTCCGCCGGGAGGAGCGCCGCAGTATCCGGATGATCCGCCGGATCGCGTCGAGCGTTCCGGTGAGCTGGGGGTCTCTTGGTTTCGGCGGCATACGTTGGGCGCTGACCTCCAGCGAACTTGTCTTCGCACCCATCAGCTTGCACAATGCCGGGCGATAAGGGAAGCCGGGGTACGTGACTACCGTCACTGCCCAATTCCCTCCGGCATCGCACCGTGGCACGAGGAAGCCGTCAGCCGTGAGTTTCATCTCCCGGAGGCGTCGTGTGAGTGATCAGCTGCTTGACCTGTTTTTGCGAAGCACCGAAGACTACGCCATCATCCTGTTCGATCCCGACGGCCGGGTTCAGCGCTGGAGCCGGGGTGCCGAAAAGCTCTTCGGCTTCTCGACGGGGGAGCTGGAAGGGACCTTGGCCCACGAGATCTTCGTTCCCCCGGACCGGCAGGCCGGCGTGCCGGAGGTCGAGTTCAAAGTCGCCACCGCGCAGGGCAGGGCGGAGGACGAGCGCTGGCACCTTCGGAAAGACGGCAGCCGGTTCTGGGCTTCCGGAGTGATGATCTCGCTCAAGGAGGATGGCCGAATCGCCGGTTACGCCAAGGTTGTTCGGGACTTCACCGAGCGGAGACAGCTGGAGGAGGCCGTACGGCAGACGCAACGGCTCGAGAGTGTAGGCGTGCTCGCGGCCGGAGTCGCTCACGACTTCAACAATGTGCTTACCGCCATTCTGGGCAATGTGGCCATGGTTCGCCGCCGTCTTGACGGGCAGGCCGGGGCGGAGCTGCAGGACATGCTGCTGGCGGCAGAGCGCGCCGGCAACCGGGCCGCCCATCTGGTGAAGCAGCTGCTCAACTATGCGGGAAAGGGCCGCCGGGAAATTCAGCCGGTGGATATCTCTCAGGTCGCCAGGGATGCATTGGCCATCGTTCAGGCCTCGGTGTCCCGGAAGATCAGCCTGCGCTCGGACATCCCCCAGCAGAGCCGGATGATTCAGGCGGATGTGGGTCAGGTGCAGCAGCTGCTGCTCAACCTGGTGTTGAATGGCGCTGAGGCTATCGGCGACAAGGAGGGTGAGGTCTTCATCCGGGTGCGGGTGAGGGATATCCCGGAGCCGGAGCTCAACCGGTTGTATTCCGGCTTCTCCCTGCAGGCCCGCCAGTACACCGAGATCGTCGTGAGTGACACCGGCAGCGGCCTGGACGAGAAGACGGTGCAGCAGATCTTTGATCCCTTCTTCACCACCAAGTTCCTCGGGCGCGGCCTCGGGCTGGCCGCTGCGCTCGGTATCGTGCGCGCGCATGGGGGCGGCATCGCGGTGCAGAGCACGCCGGGCAAGGGAAGTACCTTCTCCGTGCTTCTCCCCGCAGAGCAGGAGAGGCCCGAGGCCCCCATGACAGTTGCCGATTCGCTCACCGAGTCGGCGCGGGGCGAGGGGCTGGTGCTGGTGATCGACGACGAGGTGGGCATCCGAAGCCTGCTGCAACATGCGCTGGAGGAGCTGGGCTATACCGTGCTCACCGCCGAGCACGGAGCGCAGGGGGTGGAGCTGTTCGAGCGGTCGAGCGAGGAGATCATCCTGGTGCTGATCGATCTGATCATGCCGGTGCTCGACGGGGCCGAAACAGCCATTCGAATCCGGGAGCTGAACTCCGAGGTTCCGATTCTGATCACCAGCGGCATTGGCGACGATGATGCGCTCCGCCGCTTCGGGGAGGTCCGCATCTCCGGCTTCGTTCCCAAGCCTTTCTCGCCCGATCAGCTGGCCCAGGCTATTGCCGTGGCCCGGCAGGGCCTGGATCAGTGGGCGGGGAAGGAGCGCCGGCAAAGCGATCTGGCTCGCTTCCCGGGTCCGGAGAGACGGGGCTCGATGGTGTAGTGCTGATTTGCATCAGGCAGGTCGCTTCGTCATTCGGCTGGCTGGTCTGCGCCATATTTTTTCTCCTCCCGCCCGCGGCTCCCGCCCTCGCGCAGGGTGTGTCCGAGACTCATCCCAACATCTTGATTTTCGTCGCCGACGACCTGGGCTGGCGGGATACCGGGGTCTACGGCAACGGGTTCATCCGGACCCCCAACATCGACCGCCTGGCTCGATCGGGACTGCTGGTGAGATACGCCTTCGGCACCAGCCCGCAGTGCAGCCCGTCGCGCATCAGCATTCTCTCCGGCAAGTACTCCCACGCCACGCGGACCGAAGATCTGCACACTCCGCTCCCGAATGGAGTGCGGCTGCTTCCGTCCTCCTTGCAGGCAGAAGGCTACTTCACAGGCATGATGGCCAAGACCCATCTCGGTCCCAACGGAGAGAAGCAATTCCAATGGTACTCGCCCAAGACCGCCGCCGCCTTTCCCGCCTTCCTCGATTTCACCGCCGCCCGGCCTTTTTTCCTCTGGGTAGCGTTTCACGAGCCGCATCGTCCCTACCATCCCGAGAGCGTCGCTCACCGGCATCAGCCGGGACGGGTGGTATTGACTCCGTATCTGGCAGACACTCCCGGCACCCGGGCCGACCTGGTGAATTACTACGACACCATCGCCCATATGGACGATGCCATTGGCGAGATGATGGCGGAGCTGGAGCGGCGGGAGCTCCGGCAGAAAACGCTGGTGATCTTTATGAGCGACAACGGTGCCCCGTTTCCTCGGGAGAAGGGCACCCTCTACGACGGGGGGACCCGCACGCCGCTCATCTTTTCCTGGCCTGGCCTCATTCCGGCCGGCACTACCTACGACCGGGGACCGGTGAGCACGGTCGATCTGACTCCCACGCTCCTCGATGTAGCCGGGGCGCCCCCGACCGATTCGGCGCAAGGTCAAAGCTTCCGGGAGCTGCTCACGGAGCCAGCGACATTCACCGGCCGGACCCACGTGTTCAGCGAACGCAATTGGCACGACTGCGACGAGCATCAGCGCGCGGTGCGCACTCTCCGGTTCAAGCTGATCCGAACCGACGCCTACACCGACCTGCCGCTCTGCACCGCCGCAGACATCGGCGCGAGTCCGTCATTCCATGCGTTGCGGACTCGAGCGAAAGCCGGCCGGCTCACGCCCGCCCAGCGCCGGCTGTTCGAGGTTCCCCGGGCACGACTCGAGCTGTACGACCTGAAAACCGATCCGTGGGAGCTCCGGAACGTGGCCGACGAGCCCCGCTACGCCAAGCAGGTGCGGGAGCTCGCGGCGGTGCTGCAGCAGTGGATGGAGCAGACCGACGACTTCCCGGCGGCGTATCGGGTGAGAGATGACAACACCGATCGAATCACCGGCGTGCCGTTTACCAGCAAGATTCCGCCGCTCCGCAATCCGGACCTGCCTCCACCGTCTCAACGCTGGGGTCAGCAAGGACCCACCTGAAGAAGTCCTTCGCTCGCGTTTACCCTCTTGGAGACCGCCTGTCCAAGACGCGGCATTGACAGACCGCTATTGACGGTTTGAATACTCCGACTGGCCGGCGTTGGAGCCGGCTACGCAACCCAGCTTCCGGTCCCATTTACAGCCAGGGAGTACCGGCATGGCGCACGCGCAGCTCCCGATCGTTCGCCGCCGTTTCGGCGAGACTATGCGCAAGGATTGGTGGTGGCTC
>JBJMPB010000236.1:0-2658 GCA_045803455.1 Gemmatimonadales bacterium
AGGGCACGGTAGTTCAGGCGGGATCGCGTGGCCCCTTCCAGATCCTTGAACGGAACACCGGCGGCCCCGTGCTGGGCGGCTTAGCCGCCCAGAGCCTCCAGCACAGTCACACTCTGAAGCGCGTCGGGTCGTGATCCTCGGGGCCGCATACGCCCATTCTGGCGTTGAGTGCAGGCCCGTGTCCATCCAACGCGCGTCCAACGCGCGCCCGAGTGTGCGTTGAGAGCGACAGTGACCTAATCTGTTTCTCTCGGGGCAGCCGCTCACCCGCAAAATTGTGCTTCTCCCCTTAACGAGTGTGACCCCAGTGCTCCTGTTCATCCTCTCCCTGTGCGGGTTCTCGGGGGCGCTGGCGACCCGCCTCATCGACCCGCTGATCACCTCCATCGCAGCGGATTTCGCCACCCCGGTGAGGGTTGTCGCACTCCTGTCGTCGGCCTTCGCGCTGCCCTTTGGCTTGAGCCAGCCCTTTCTCGGGCCAACTGGCGACGCGTTCGGCAAAGAGGTGGTGATCAAGGTTGCCGTTGCTGTCCTGGCGCTCTGCCTGCTCGCATCCGCCTTGGCTCCGGATCTGCTGGTGCTCTTCATCACCCGCGTTCTCGGCGGGGTGGCGGCAGGCGGGATCATGCCGGTGTGCATGGCCCTCATCGGTGACAGGTTTGCCCTGGCGGTCCGGCAGGTTGCCCTGAGCCGCTTCATCGGAGCGACGCTGATCGGGCAATTGGCCGGAGCCAGCGTTGGCGGCATGGCCGCCGAGTGGATCGGCTGGCGCGGCGTTCTGGGCTGCGCCGCGTGCTTGGCCGTCGTTGCCGCTGTGGCGGCCATCGCCATGCTGCCCCACAAGCGCGAGCAAACATCAGGCCGCCTCCATGTCGGAGAGGCCCTCGCTCGCTACCGACTGGTGCTCAAGAATCCGCGCTCCTTCGTCTGTTTCGGGATCGTGTTCCTGGAAGGTCTGGCCATCTACGGCATCATGCCCTTCATTGGCGACCTGCTGCGCTCGCGCGGAGCGGGCGGCCTACGCGAAGCCGGGTTCGTGATCGGCGGCCTCGGGGTGGGCGGACTGCTGTATGCGTTCGTGGTGCCCCTTGTTCTTAGGTTCGCGAGCCGACCCGTTATGATGGCCGCAGGGGGCGGGGTGGCCGCTCTCGGTCTGGGCGGGGTTGGCCTCGAAGTGCCGTGGGGCGCACAGATGGCCTGCATGGTCGTGCTCGGGTTCGGGTTCTTCCTGTTGCACAATTCGGTGCAGACGGAGGTCACGGAACTCGCCCCCTCGGCCCGAGCGTCGTCGTTTTCGCTTCACGCCTTCAGCTTCTTCATGGGACAGGCGCTCGGTCCCATGGTGGATGGGCTGACCCTCCCGTTCATCGGCGCGACAGCAAGCTGTGTGTTCGGCGCGGCTGTCTTGGCCGCGACCGGCGTGGCCGCCAGCAGGCTGCTCAGGCCACCCCAGCGCGGTGGGGTTTAACAGGCGTGTGCACCGCTGCTTCAGACGAGGTGCGTTCGCTGCCCAACCATGGTTCAATCTGGGCAGCCTTCGGTGTCAGCTTCGTCGGACGAGGGTGGCGGGCTTTCCTCCGGCTTGGCTCAACTGGGCCGTCGATCCCAAGACCCGGCAGCGAGTATTGGACCTGCCCAGCAACATCTTGGGGCTGTGAATGATCCGGCGAAGGAAGCTCGACGGCAGGTTCATGTTGTCGAGCCACGCTCGTGGCCGGGTGACCACCGCCGAACGAGAGACTTGCAGGGTGAGAACGTCCCGGATCAGGCTCAAGAATGGGGCCAGGGACGTCACCGTGCGCCCTAGCAGCAGCCGTGATGGCGACGGTGTGGGCTGGGTGCTCCTCCTGATCCTCGGTGATGTCCCGTTCGGGAAGATCGTCGGCTGACGCATCGTCTATATCGCCCTCGATCCGCCCTGTCTTCCAGTCCACCGCCATGCCAAGTGGCCCCAGCAGCCACACAGTGTCTGCCTTTTCATATGTATCCTGGACCGGGCACCCCACCCTACGCGGAAGGAGCGACGAACCAGCCAGGCCCCCTTCTGCATCTCATTCGTGGTGCGCTTTGTCGGATCGGCGCATGATGCCGTGAGCTCCTGCGGTGCGGCCCTATCGCTCCCGCCGCAGCGGCTAGGGTGGCGGAGTCGTCGAGATGCTGAGCACCGCTCCGCTGCCCGCCTGATTACGCGAACAGGTGCGGGAGAGGTTGTATGGGCAGCTCCGACAGATCAGCCAGCGGGAAGCCCGACCAACCCCGGAAGATACCGGCGGGCGCGGAACCCGATCCCGATAGCCCGCTCTCGCACCGGCCACGCGGCCCCGGTGATCCGCACCGGCCTGAACCGGATCGGAACCCCGATCAGCGCCGCAATGCGCCTCAGAGCCGAGCCAAGACGCGGGAGATCTGAACCCGTTCCAGTCCGCTTTTGCGCCAACCCGCTGGTAGGCCATCGGAGGGTATCGACCAGACAAGACACGCTGTTCCAATGGCTTAGCGGTCGGTCATTGACTGGCGCATGCCCCAGAAAACTTGGCGTCCCACCGCGGCCGGCTAAAGGATAAAGCTTTGCTGTTTCTAGCCAATATGGTTTACTTCAGGGGTGACGAACACCGTCGATCCGCTCCCCTCAGACCTGGCCAGTGCGCAAGCTGATCC
>JBJMPB010000261.1:0-4002 GCA_045803455.1 Gemmatimonadales bacterium
CGCCGGTTCCGCCTCCGGCAATGAGAACTGTCCGGCGGTGCTGTGCCAGGACAGCTTCGGTACCGCTCATCGTCCAGTCTGCCGTCGACCTTCGGTCGGAGCACTTCCGGGCTCTTCCCGACGCGCGCGCCGGGCAGGGGCTCGACGGTGTTCTCCTGCTCTCTCGTTCCGACCAGCCCCGCGCTCCCGTCCACCGGCCGCGCGAGCGCTTCCTCGCAGCCGTCCGATGTTGATGAGGATCCCAGTGCCAAGCAGCGAGATCACCTGGCTGGAGCGTCCGTACGACATGAACGGCAGCGTGAGTCCGGTGGTCGGGATCAGACCGAGCGACACGGCCATGTGCATGAACGCCGTAAGCCCGATGGCGGCGGTCAGCCCCACCGCCAGATACTGGCCGAACGGATCGGTGGCCGTTCGAGCGATTCGGAAGCCGAGCCAGCAGAACAGGGCGAATAGGGCAACCACGACGCAGACACCTACGAATCCCCACTCCTCACCGATGGTGCTGAAGAGAAAATCAGAGTACGCGTAGGGAAGATACCCGAGCTTCTGCTGGCCTTCGCCAAAACCGACCCCGAACAGCTGGCCCGAGCCGATCCCGACCAGCGACTGATGGATCTGAAAGCCGGCTTCGGTCGTTGCGTCGCCGGGATTAAGGAAGGTCAGCATCCGGGCGAGGCGATACTGGACGTCGCGAATCTGATGGAAGACCAAAATCATGCCCACACCGGCAACCAGACCGAAATGGCCGATCTTGGCTCCCGAGGTGAATAACACCAGACCGCCGAGCAGCGCTACCAGCGTAGCCATCGAGAGGTTGGGCTCCAGCAGGATCAGGAGCGACACCAGGCCGAGAATCACGATGAACGGCAGGACGCCCTTCTTGAACTCGCGGACCTGGGCGCCCTTTTTCGACGCCAGCATGGCGCACCAGATTACCACCACCAGCCGGGCAAGCTCTGAGGGCTGGAAGTTCAGCACTCCGAGGTCGATCCAACGCCGCGCCCCGTTGATGGTAGGCGCAATGCCTTTGGTGAAGGGAAGCAGTGGGATAACGAGAAACAGAATGGTCACAAAGAGAAGTGGCCAGGCGAGCTGCCGCCATCGATAGTAGTCCAGACGTGAGGCCAACAGGAGCAGCACGCCACCAAAAGCGGCACCGGCCAGCTGGCGCAGTGCAAATCCGAGCCCGGCGCTCTGGCCCTGCAGGGTCACCAGACTGGCGGCGCCGTAGGTGGTGGCGACACCAAACACCAGCAGGGCCGCGGTAACCATCCCCAGAAGACGGGTCTCCCAACGCATTTCACCTGGGTGCCGCACGGGCCGCGGTATCATAGTGCCTGGACCGCCGCGCGGAATCGCTCTCCGCGCTCCTCGTAGTTGCGAAACATATCGTAACTGGAGCAGGCGGGAGACAGGAGCACCGCGTCTCCCGGCCGGGCCAGCTTTCGAGCCGTGACGACCACTTCCTCAAAGCTGACCGCTGGTACCACCTTCAGTTTTGCTGCGAGATCCTGCACGATGAGCGGGCCCGCTTCTCCATACGCCACCACCGCGCGACAGCGATCCTGCAGCCGCTTTATCAGACGGCTGTAGGGCTCTCCCTTGTGCCGCCCCCCCAGAAGCAGAACGAACGGCCGATCGAGCGCCGCGATAGCTACTTCAGTCGATGTGATATTGGTGGACTTGGAATCGTTGATCCAGAGCACGCCCTCGACCTCTCGCACCGGCTCCACTCGATGCGGTATGGCCCGGAAGGACTGAAGACCGGCGGCTATGCGATGCAATGGCGCGCCCAGCTCGGCGGCCACCAGTGCGGCTGCGAGCGCGTTGGCTACATTGTGATCCCCCAGCAACGGCAACGCGGCACGAGGCAGGATCTCACTTCGTCCCAGCATCAGCCGCGCGCCCTCGCGATCGTACCATCCGTCGGCCGAGTGCGTAGTAGAGAATCGGAGCTGCCGCCCAGGCACACCCCGCGCCATGTCCTGTACCGCGGCATCGTCGTCATTGGTAATCCACAACGAAGTGGCGTCCGCATTGCGGAAGAGCTGAGCCTTGTCGCCGTAGTACTCCTCCAAGGAGCGGTAGCGATCGAGATGATTGGGCGCCAGGTTCGTGAGTACTCCCGCCGCCGGTTTGAGGTGGGGCGCATCGTGCAGCTGAAACGACGAGAGCTCCAACGCCAGCCATGGCGGCGGGTCGGGCGAGAGAGCCACATCGCAGAGGGGACGGCCAATATTGCCGGCAGTCTCGGCCCGGAATCCCGCGCTGGAGAGCAGATGGGCGATCAGTGAGGTCGTGGTGGTCTTGCCGTTAGTTCCGGTGATCGCGACGCAGTTGGTGGCGCGCAGGGCCAGGAACCCGATATCCACTTCAGCGTAGATCTCGAGACCTGCCTGTCGCGCGGACTCCAAGGCCGGAGCGTCGGGCGGCACACCGGGTGCCACCACCACGCCCACGGCGCGCGCAATACGGCCCAGATCGTGACCCCCCAGATCAACCGCTGCTCCAGTCTGTCGCAGCGTACGCGCCGAGGCTTCGAAGGCTGGCCCCGATCCGGTATCCGAGGCGTACACCCCGATGCCGACGCGCCGAAGCAGGAGGGTGGCGGCCACCCCGCTCTTTCCCAGGCCAACCACCGCCACCTCTCCTCCGGATCGCAGCCAGCGATCGAACAGCGCTACCCGCTCGGCCACACCAGTCATCGAACCTTCAGCGTGGAGAGTGCCACCAGCGCACACAGCAGCCCAAGAATGTAGAATCGGGTGACGACAGTGGTTTCGGCCCAGCCCAGCTTCTCGAAGTGATGGTGCAGCGGTGCCATTCGGAAGACGCGGTTGGCGTCGGCGTACTCCCTGCCCCGGGTTCGCTTGAACCACTTATACGTGCCGGTCTGGAGCAGCACCGAGATGGCCTCGGCCGCAAACACGCCGCCGATCAGCAGCAGCAGGAACTCCGCCTTGAGCAGAATGGCCACTGTTCCGAGCGCGCCGCCGATTGCGAGGCTGCCGGTGTCGCCCATGAAGACCTCGGCGGGATGGGCGTTGAACCACAGGAATCCAATGGTCGCACCCATCAGCGCGGCGCAAAACACCGCCAGTTCGCCTGCACCGGGCAAGTAGAACACGTTCAGGTAGGTGGTGACGTCTACTCGACCGAAGATATAGGCGAACACGGCAAAGGCTGCGGCCGCAATTCCGGCCAGGCCGGTGGCCAACCCGTCGAGTCCGTCAGTCAGATTGACTGCGTTGCTGCTGCCGGTGATCACCACGGTCACGAACACCACGAACAGCCAGGGGGCAAAACTCACCACCAGGTATTTGAAAAATGGAAGGGTGGTGGCGGTGGCGGGAAGCACATCGCTCGGCACCACCGGGTTGAAGGCGAGAAACAGCCCGAGCAGCAGGCCGAAGCTGCATTGTCCGGCCAGCTTCCAGCGGGCCACCAGGCCGCGGGACTTTCCCTGCACGATCTTGAGGTAGTCGTCGAGAAATCCGATGCAGCCCATCCATAGAGTAGACAACATCGCGACGATAACGTAGCGGTTGGTCAGTGGAGCCCAGAGCAGCGTCGGCACCACCGTTGCCAAGAGGATGATAAGGCCGCCCATCGTCGGGGTGCCCCGCTTGCTTTGATGGCTGGCCGGCCCCTCCGCCCTGACCACCTGACCGACCTTCCGAGCCCGCAGTCGGCGGATGACCGGTGGTCCCACCACGAACGCGAGCAGCAGGGCGGTTACCGTCGCGCCCGCGGCGCGAAAGCTGATGTAGTTGAAGAGATTGAAAATGATGTAGGTCTTGCCCAGCGGGGCGAGCCAGTGATAGAACATCGAGCCTCAGCGGGGATGAAGCGGAGCACCGGGGGGGTCGACGTGCTTCGCGCGGGCCTTGAGCGCCGGAAGTATACGCTCCAAGGCTACGCCACGGGATGCCTTCAGCACCACGATCTCGTCTCCCCTGAGATGTTGGGCCAGCCTCGGCGCGAGCTCCAGCGGGTCGT
>JBJMPB010000283.1:0-2558 GCA_045803455.1 Gemmatimonadales bacterium
GAGGTGTCCCGCCACCGCATTGGTAACGATGGTGATCGCGGGCTCGATGATCTCTCGATAGCGAGCGATTTCTCCGGGTAGGTTTGCCCCGGCCTCGACGATCAGCGCCTCGGTGTCGGAGGGCGCCTCCAGGATGGTGAGCGGAACGCCGACGAGATTGTTGAGGTTTGCCCGCGTAGCGTAGGTTCGATATCGAGTGCTCAGAACCGCGGCAAGCATCTGCTTGGTGCTGGTCTTACCGTTAGTCCCGGTGACCGCGATGACTGGGCCTGTCAGGGTTCGTCGCCTGGCGCGGGCCAGCAGACCGAAGGCACGGAGCGGGTCGTCCACCTCGAAGAAGGCCAGCGGCGGCACAGCGGCGGTGCCGCGCCGTACCACTGCACCTTTGGCTCCAGCCTTGGCTACCACCGGCAAGTAGTCGTGACCGTCGAAGCGTTCACCCTGGAGCGCAACGAACAAGGCGCCAGGACTGATGGTGCGGCTGTCGGTGGAGATTCCGCTGTACGTGACTTCCGCGTCGCCCACACCTGGTCTCATACCAATCGCGGTTTTTATCGCTGCCGCGGACCAGGCGCCGCCAAAAGGTGCCAGCGGCTCACCACTCACCGCTCGCCTCGCACCAGCCCCTGCACGATTTCCCGCTCGTCGAAATCGATCCTTCTGGTTCCGATGACCTGGTAGGTCTCGTGGCCCTTGCCGGCAAGCAGGATGGTGTCGCCGGCCTGGCCCTCGTTCAATGCCGCGCGTATGGCGGCGAGTCTGTCGGTGAGTCGAAGATGGGGAGCGGCGCCCATCCCGCGCTCGATCTCGTCAATGATGGCCTCCGGATCCTCGGTGCGCGGATTATCCGAGGTAGCTATCGCCAGATCGGAGAAGTCAGCCGCGATGCGGCCCATCAGTGGCCGCTTTCCTTTGTCCCGATCACCGCCACACCCGAAAACCAGGATGATCCGTCCCGGTGTAAGTGGCCGCAGCGTCCGCAGGGCTCGTTCCAGCGAGTCGGGGGTATGGGAATAATCCCGTAGGACCGTGCAGGGACTATCCGAGATACGTTCCATCCGACCAGCAACCTGAGGGGCGGTCGCCAGCCGGTCGACTATCTCTTGCAGAGAAAGCTCCAACCCGAGCGCCGTGGCCGCGGCAGCCAGCGCGTTGCTGACGTTGAAGTCTCCCAGCAAAGGCAGGAGCACCTCAGAGGAGCCAAAGCGGCCGGCCAGGAGGAAACAGGAGCCGCTCGCGTTGAGACTGATCTGGGTGGCGTGAACGTCGGCTGCGGGATGGAGACCAAAGGTGATCCGCCTAGTGCGGCACGGCAGTGCGCTCCAGGCGTCGTCATCCAGATTGACCACCTCCACGCCCGAGGGTCTAAGGAGATCGGCCAGGCGCAGCTTCGACCCTAGGTACGACTCCATGGTCCCGTGATAATCGAGGTGATCGCGGGTGAGGTTGGTAAAGACCCCCGCCGCAAAGCTGAGCCCATCCAGACGTCCCTGATCGAGACTGTGCGATGACGCTTCCATCGCCACATGGGTCACCCCCCTGCCCTGCAATGCAGCCAATGTGGCCTGCAGATCGATGGGTCCGGGCGTGGTGAGCGAGCCGGCGCTTGAGGGAACCGGTTGATCCCCGCCGTCAAAGGCGCCCAGGGTGCCAATGCTGCCGGCGCTCTGATTCCGGTTCAGGAGATGGCGAATGAGTCCGGTGGTGGTGGTCTTCCCATTGGTGCCGGTAACGCCGATCAAGGTGAGAGAGCGCCCCGGATGACCATACCACGCGGCGCCAAGTACCAGAGCGGCGCGCCGGCTATCTCGAACCACAATCTCGGGAACACCCGCGTTCTGCGGAGTCTCGACGATGACGGCGCCGGCCCCCTTTCCAACCGCGTCGGCCACGAAGCGATGGCCGTCTGCCTGTGAGCCGCGAACAGCGATGTAAAACGTACCGCGCTCGACCCTGCGGCTGTCCACGCCCAAGGCACGAGGCTCGGGGCCGTCGGCCGGTGCGTCGCTCAGTAGATCGGCGCGGCCAAGCTCATGGATAACCTGAGACCAGGTCAGTCCGCCCATACCACCACCGTGGTGCCGGGCGCTGCCATGTCGCCCGCAGCGGGTGCGGTCCTGCTGACTCGGCCCAGACCGCGCAGGGTCACTCGAAAACCCTGGCGATGGAGCAGCAGGGCTGCTTCGCGGACCGGACGACCCGAAAGCTCGGGTACCAACCGCGCTGCGCGATCCACTTTCGGACTAGTGTAGGGTAACGACACCACCAGGCGTGCCATCGTCCCCGCGGTGGACGAGGTCTGGGGTTCCGGTACGGGGGCTGTATCGACATCAGCAAAACGGCTGCGATCAATCGCGACTCGGCGGGAAGCCAAGGCTTGCTGCAACATCGTACGAGTCACTGGAGCCGCCGTGAGGCCACCGTAGTATTTGCCCTGCGGATTGTCGATCTTCACGATCACCACCAGCTGGGGATCGTTGGCCGGGAACAAAGCGGCAAACGAGGCGGTGTACTCGCCCCGCACATAGCGGCCATTCTCGAACCTGACAGCGGTACCG
>JBJMPB010000343.1:0-7993 GCA_045803455.1 Gemmatimonadales bacterium
GTACAGCCGTGCGATGTCCTCCGGACCGCGGCGGAACTGAGGCTGCGCCTCCGCCTGCACCCGGAAGGTCCGGCCGTAGAGGTTGAAGTCGTTGATGTACAGCGTGGAGAGGAACGTCTGCAGCGTGCCGAACAGTTCGGTCAGGCTGACCCCTCGGGACTTTGCCGTGGCCCGATCGACGTCGAGATAGACCTGGGGCACGTTGGCCCGGAAGTTCGTGGTCATTGCCTGCACCGCGGGCAGCTGATTCACCGCGGCCTGGAAGGCCTGCACGTTTTGCGCGAAGTCGCGGACGTCCTTGCCGGAGCGGTTTTGCAGATTGACTTCCACACCCGAGGTAGAGCCCAGTCCGGGGATCTCGGGCAGGTTGAAGGCAAAGCCGACCGCGTCCTTCATCCCGAACAACTTCCCGTTGATCCGCCCGGTTATCGCCTCGATGGATTCATCCTTTCCCCGCTCGTCCCAGGGTTTGAGCAGGATGAAGATCGTCGCGCTGTTGGTCTGGTTGGTGCGGGTCAGTACGTCGAGCCCGGCAAACGCCACCACGTTCACCACCGCCGGCTCTTCGTGAAGGAATCCTTCGATCCGCTGGATTACCGCCCTGGTGCGCTGTAGCGACGATGCATCGGGCAGCTGCATGGCGATGGCGAAGTAGCCCTTGTCCTCAGTGGGAATGAATCCGGTGGGCACCCGCTTCCAAAGGACGATGGCCAACCCCACCATCACGACGAACGCCGCGAGCCATATCCGGGGACGGCCCAGCACCCGGCCCACGCCGTTCACGTAGTGGTCGGTGAGGCTGTGGAACTTTCGATTGAACCAGCCGAAAAATCCGGTGGTGTTGTCCTCGTTGCAGCCCTTGAGGATCATGGCACAGAGGGCAGGCGTAAGCGTCAACGCCACCAGGCCGGAGAGCAGCACGGCGATCACCAGGGTGACCGCGAACTGCTTGAACATCTCCCCGGTCACCCCGCCGAGAAACGCCACCGGAACGAAAACGGCACAAAGCGCCAGCACGATCGCGACCAGCGCGCCGGCCACCTGGCGAATCGCCCGATCGGCCGCGAGACGAGGAGGCAGGCAGTCGCCGCCGGCCATAAGCCGCTCCGTGTTCTCGATGACGACGATGGCATCGTCCACCACGATGCCGATGGCCAACACCAACGCGAACAGGGTCAGCACGTTGATGGTAAAGCCGAGCGCCAGAAGACCCAGGAACGTGCCGACCACGCGCACCGGCACCGCCAGCATCGGAATCAGGGTAGCCCGCCAGCTCTGGAGGAACAGGAAGACCACCAGCGTCACCAGGGCCATGGCGATCAGCAGCGTCACCACCACCTCGTGAATCGAGGCGGTGACGAAAGGCGTGGTGTCGAACGGGATCTTGTAGTGCACGCCTCGGGGGAAGCTGTGGGACAGCTCGCCCATCCGCTTGACCACCGCCTCCTTGGCCGCGAGGGCGTTGGCTCCCGCACGCAGATACAACAGCATCGGTGCCACCGGGGTGCCGTTCAGCCGCCCCGCCAGATCGTAGTTGCGAGAGCCCAGGACGACCTTCCCGATGTCGCGAATCCGGACGATTGAGCCATCCTCCTTGGCCCGGACCACGATCTCGGCGAACTGGTCCGGAGTCTTGAGCCGTCCCAGCGTGGTTACCGGCAACGTCAGCTCGGTCCCCTCGGGAGCGGGCTCGCGCCCGAGGCGGCCCGCGGGACTGGTCGCGTTCTGCTCCCGCACCGCCGCGGCGACGTCGCTGGTGGTGATCCCGAGCTGCGCCATCCGATCCGGATCCAGCTGGATCAGCATGGAGAACTCGAGCCCACCGAAGGTCAGCGCGTTCCCGATCCCCGGAGTGCGCTTGATCTCGTCCTCGACGTACAGCTTCATGTAATTGGTGAGGAACGCCGCGTCGTAACGGGGATCATCCGAGGTGAGCGCGACGACGCCCAGAATGTCGGTGTTGGCCTTGAGGATGGTGATCCCGTTCTGGCGCACCGCGTCCGGCAGCTGAGGCTCAGCCAGCTTGACCGCATTCTGCACGTCGACCGCAGCCAGGTCCTGGCTCCGGGTGACGTCGAAGTAGATCTGCAGGCTCATCGTGCCGTCGCTGGCATTGGCCGAGGAGTAGTAGAGCAGGCCCTGCAACCCAGACAGCTGCGCCTCGATCGGGGCCGCCACTGCCTCGGCCACATCTTCGGCCGTGGCGCCGGGGAACACCGCCTGAACCTGGACCGCGGGTGGCGTGATCTGAGGGTAGCGCGAGATCGGCAGCAGCCGGATGGCGAACACGCCAAGGATGGTAATGATCAGGCTGATGACGATGGCGAGAACCGGCCGTTTGATGAAGAAGTAGTGGACCTCGTCGTCGTCCCCGCTGGGGGGCACTGCTCGGGGGTGCGTCATTTCGTGGTTCCCGTCGTGGGTTTCACGTTGCTGCCGGCAGATCCGCCAACCGCGGCGGTTTCCTCCGGGCCGGCCAGGGCGCTGTCGGCCAGTGCTACGGCCTTGACCGGCCGGCCGGGCGCGGCCTTCTGCACTCCGTCCACCACCACCCGGTCGCCCGGACTCAGGCCTTTATCGATGATCCAGAGGTTTCCGCTCCAAGGCCCGGGCTGCACGTCCCGGGAGACGACGGTGTCGCCCTTGGCAACGACCAGAACGAACTGGCGTCCCAATGCCTGCTGCACGGCCCGCTGGGGGATGGCCAGCGCACTGTCCTGGGTAAAGCCGGTGAGCCGGACCCGGACGAACTGGCCGGGAACGAGGAGATGGTCAGAGTTTTTGAACAGCGCGCGGAATTCCTGGGTCCCCGTCCCGGGATCCAGCGATGGGGCGACGAAGTCGAGCTTGCCGGTCCGGGCCAGGGTAGTGCCTTCGGGCAGGGTGACCTGAACCGCGAGCTGGCTCCCCGGGCGAATCAGCTTGCTGGCATCGGGATCCTGCTTCCAGGTGATCAGCTGCTGCGCCGTGGGGCGGAAGCTCACATACACCGGATCCACCACATCTATTGTGGTGAGCAGGTCATCCGTCCCGGTCACCCTGGCGCCAACCTCGAAATTGGTCCGACCTACCCGCCCCTCGATCCCGGCGCGCACCACGGCGTCGTCCAGGTTCTTTTTGGCCTCGGCGAGATCACTCTGAGCCGCGCTCAACTCAGCCTCGGCATTGTCCACGTCCTGTTGCGCCACCGCGTTTTCCTTCACTAGTGGCTGCAGCCGGTCCAGGGTCCGCTTGGCGTTCTGCGCCCGGGCACGGGCCGACTGGTAGGCCGCCTCCGGCCGGATCCGCTCGATCCGGTAGAGCACCTGACCCGGTTTCACTACGCTGCCCTCGGTGAAGGGCCGCGCCTCGACGATGCCATCGATCCGCGAACGCACCTCCACCCGGCGGTAGGGCTGCACCTCACCGGTGAACTCGAAGGCGGTGGGAAGCCGCTGGGGCTGTACCGACACCACCGCAACCTCCGGCGGAGGCGGCGCCGGCGGAGGCGCGTTCTTCTTGCAGCCGGAGCTCAGCAGGGCAACGCCAACCAGGACCGCGAGCGCGCCCGAGCGCGCACCGTTCAGTGGACTCACTTGGACTCTCCTTTTTCCCGCTTTCGCCGGCCGAGCCAGCACATAACGACTCACCATCTCAAGCACCGCTTGCCACATCACCTCTCGCTCCGGCATGGTAGCATCGTAGGGACCGAAGGTGGAGACCTTGTCCGCCACTCCCAGCACCGCATAGCTGATGGCGCGGGCGGTCACCTTCACGTCCGCGGGGCGAAATTCACCGGTTTTTATTCCGGCCAGCAGAATGGCCGCATAGAGTTTTCGCCAGCGATCGCCCAGCTGCCGGCAGAGCAGGCGCCCCGACTCCGGAAATTCCGAGCTCTCGACCTTAACCACCTGCAGCAGGTTCAGAGTTCCCGGTTGCCATGCGCGCTCCCAGAACCGGCGCAGCAACTGCTCCAGAAGATTCCAGAGCGGTCCCCTGTGGCGGGCAAGGCTGGCCTCTTCGATCTCGATCGACGGCATCAGCCGCTCGGCGATCACTTCCTCGAAGAGAGCGGCCTTAGACCCGAAATAATGGGAGACGGTTCCCGGAGAGATGCTGGCTCGCTCGGCCACATCGGCCAGGGTGGTCCGCTTGTACCCGTTCTGTCCGAAGGCGAGCACCGCCGCGTCCAGGATCTCTCCCCGGCGAACATCGGGGCGACGCTGCCAGCGGGGGCCCTGCTGCAGGTGTACTGGACTGCTTGCCACATCCACCTCGTAGGAAAAGAAAAGCGGGCCGCTGCCCGACGGCCCGGCTTCCTTATTGATTGGCCAATTAATAGAGAAAACGCGAGACCCGCAAGATCCCGCGCACGACGCCAGGACGTCAGTTACCGGATCGTGACAGGACGAGAGGTGGCGGCGCTACTCTCGCAGGTAATGGCAGCTGTATCCGCCGGGATGCTTCCGCAGATAATCCTGGTGATAGCTCTCCGCGCTGTACCAGGTTGACGCAGGCTCGATGCTGGTGGTGATCGGCCGCTTCCACTTACCGGATGCCTCGATCCGGGCCTTCACCCGCTCCGCGATCTCCTTTTGCTCCGGCGTTTGGGGAAAGATGGCGGAGCGGTACTGGGTTCCGACGTCGTTGCCCTGGCGGTTCAGCGTGGTCGGGTCGTGCAGTTTGAAGAACCAGTTTTCCAGCAGGTCCTCGTAGCTTAGCACGGACGGGTCGAAGGTCACCCGGATTGACTCGGCGTGCCCCGACTTGCTGCCGTGGGTGTCCTCGTACGTTGGGTTCTGCACCCAGCCGCCGGTATAGCCGACATCGGTATCGATCACTCCGGGCACCGTGCGCAGAATCTCCTCGACACCCCAGAAGCAGCCGCCGGCCAGCACGGCTATCTCGGTCTGCTGAGCGCCGGCAACAGCCGAGTGGGTAGCTCTATTCTCCTGACTCATCTCCGTCTCCCTCAGTTCTCTGGTTCCTGAAAGGTAAGCCCCCGGTCACGCCGAGATGTGACCGAACGCCTTCCACATCCCCGGTGTGCCGGCAGCCACACAGACCCAGCCGATATTCCCCTCGGGTGACGGAGCCGAGTGCCAGACCTTGTCGCCAATCTGCCAGGAGCCGGCGGTGGGAGGTGCGGTATCGTGGATGGTCTTCCGATTGGGGATATAGGACGACTCCGCCTTGTTGACTAGAACCGACCCGCCGATGGCGTTGTTCTCCAGACGGGAGAGCCGGGCCTGAGCGGTAACGTCCCCATTCACGATGCAGTCGATGAGCCACTGATCGCTGGCCGCGGCGTTGGTGGCGTAGCCGGCCATGGTACAGTTGAAGAATCGAATCCCGGCATGGCCGGCGCCCGCGTGCTCGACCTGGACCCGGCCCAGGGAGCAGGCGGTAAACACGGTGGGTCCGAGGGCCGGCCAGCGGATGGTCACGTCCCCAAGAGTGGAATTGATGAAGGAGGACTGACCGGCCAGGCTGGTCCAGGAGAGCCGCCCGCAGCGCACGTTTGCCATCCGGATGCTGCCCACCACGTTGCTCGGTCCGAGCACACTGATCAGCTCCCGGCAATCCGAAAAGCTGGTGTTGCCGTAACCCTCGAGGATGAACCCCTCGCGAAAGCCAACCGCGGCAATCCCGGCAAAGTGGCAGTCGCCGCCGGACGAGCGAAGCAGGTCTCGCTCAGCCCTAGGGTCGGCGTTCTCCGCGTGGATCCGGTCGAACCAGATGCCGATCGGGCCCGGGTCGTCGATCCAGATGTAGGGCGATACCCGGTTGTTCTCCAGCTGGCAGTCGCTGAAGCGGAGCATGTTGCAGTGATCGTTGGCGATCGTGCTGACCAGATGGAGCGGAGCGTATTCGGTATCGGCGTTCCGGGCCGGGTCTCCCGCGGTCCGGCCGCAATCGACCAGGGCGAGGTTGTTGAACGACCCGTCCTGACACTTGTCGAGCAGGAGTCCGGCGCCGTCGAAGCCCTCGATGATCACATTCTGGAGGACGGGATAGGACACCTCCTGCAGATGAACCCCCTGGCAGACGGAGCTGTTGCCGATGACGTGGAGGTTCTGCAGCACGCAGCCGGCATGATTGGGCTGCCGGCTCGCGTCGTGGGTGTATTCGATGGCAGCCCTGCCCTCGTTACCAGCAGCCATCCCGACGGTGAGCGCCACAGACTTGGCACCGCCCAGTCCCAGGATCCACTTGCCGGTGTTGCAGGGTATTCTGAGCGGAGCGGTGATCCGGTAGAACCCGGGCGGGACCACCACCAGGCGGGCCGGACTGGCCAGCGCGGCGTTGAACGCGGCGGTGCAATCCGCTCTCCCGTTGTTCACCGCGCCGAACTCGGTGACGGAGGCAATGCCGAAGGGTCGCGCGTCGATCAGGCCGCGGACGTACTGCGGAACGGCGGTTATCTTGCTGGCCACCTCCACAATCTAGAGAAGGCGTCCCGAAAGGAAACTGTTATGCAACGCCGCTCCGCGGTGGGCCGATTGGCCGCCGCTGCTGCCGGGCTCTCCCTCGGCACGGTGCCGAGCCTGGAGCCTGCGCTCCCGCTCGAGGAAAATTCCTTTTCAGTCACGGGCACCAACCTGGCTCGATCCTCGGGAGTGGTGACGTGCCCAGTCTGCCAGGAGATGGCAGACGCCCTCGACCTCACGCCGGCAGGTCTCTGTCTCCGCTGCGCCGACCAGAACCCGGCGCTCAGGGCCGAGGCGTACTCCGACAGGTTCTGGGCACTTTCGCCTCGCGAGGTCTGCCGGCTGGAGCGGGAGATCGAGCGGCTGGCGGCTGAGGGGCGCCGGATGGACGAGAAGTTTGCCCGGCTGCGGCAGCAACAGATGGCAGCGGGTGGTGACGGGTACGACCGGGCAATGGAGTCGGAGAGAAACCGATGGCACGCGCTGCAACGCGAGCTCCACCTGCTCCAGATGCTCCGGGCGGCGTCCCGGCAGTTCGCGGGCTAGAAAGCCGGCGTGATCTCGCGTCGCACCTATGCGCTCCTCAGCCTCGTCCTGGTCATGATCGTGTGGGGCAGTACGTATGTCGTCACCAAAAGAGCGGTACGGCAGATCCCGCCGCTGACCCTCGCTACGCTGCGATACCTGGTTGCCACTGCTGTGCTGGTTTTGGTAGCTCTCGCTCGGGGCGGTTTGCTGCGCTTACCCCGGCCGCTTCCGATTGCGCCGCTGGTCTGGATGGGACTGACTGGCATCGCCATTCTCACCGTGGGATTCAACTATGGCCTGATCTACGGGTCGGCGTTCCAGGGAGCACTGGTGTATGCGCTGGGTCCCGCGGCCGTCGCGGTAGCGGCGGTCCTGGGGCTGGGAGAAGCGCTCTCCGGGCGCCGCATCGGGGGAATAATCCTGTCGGTTGCAGGGGCGGTACTGGTGGTGTCGTCGGGGAAGACCGACCCGGCCGCTCCGCACCCGTGGGTGGGGGCAGTCTGCATGTTTGCGGGGGTAGTTGCGTGGGCCTATTACACTGTCGTTGCCAAGCGGCTGGCCGGCGCCGACCAGGTGGTGATGATCGCGTGGGTATCGATCATCGGCACGGCCATGCTGCTGCCGCTGAGCATCATCGAGCTGCTGCAGGGCCCAATCCCCAGGCCGACAGCGGCGGGATGGCTGGGCGTACTGTTCCTGGGAGCCGTCGCGTCCGCTCTGGCCTACGTGGCGTACAGCTGGGTCCTGCGCGAGCTGGATGCGAGCCTGGTAGGCGCCTACTTCACCCTCGACCCTATCGTCGGGGTGGCAACCGCGGTGTTGTTCCTGGGGGAAGTGGTGAGCGGCCGGCAAGTTGTGGGCGCAGGAGTCGCACTCATCGGCATGTGGCTGGCAGCTTCGGGATCAAGGGTGGAAACGGGCGTGCGCTGAATGCAAACCGCCATCCCAGTCCCGAAGCCTTCCGGCCCGATGAGTCAGGGCAGGGCGGACTATTGCCCCCCCCCCGCGGCTGCGGTACCTTGAGTTGACCCAGATTTCCATCCATGTACGTCGAG
>JBJMPB010000348.1:0-3862 GCA_045803455.1 Gemmatimonadales bacterium
AGAGTGCCGTTCTCCGAGACATCGAAGGCGACGGCGCCATCGGTGGGGTTCATCGCGACACTATCAACCACGGCGAGCGCGGTTCCGGTCACCGACAACCGTTTGAGATCGAACGGCACCGCGCGGATTGCTTCACCCGCCGCAAAGATCAGATAACCAGCCGGCACGTAAAACCCGAACACACCGCCGGTGAACAGCACCTTGCGCTGTCCGGTCCCGATCGAGAGCACCTCGATGGTGGACCGCTCGATCGGAGTACGATAGGCTGTGAAGATCACGTGATCGCCGTCGGGCAGGATCTGAGGCCACCAGTGGCCCAGCTCCCCCTTTGAGGTATCCGGCCGGCTGATGATCCGCTCATCGCCGCCGGCTTCGCTTACCATCCAGAGCCCGGTGTTGTAGGAGCGGCCGTACACCAGCTTCCCGTTCCGGCCCCAGCTCCCGCCGGCCCAGTCGGATGCAGCCAGATCGATGGCGGGCCCTCCTTCCACCGGGATTTTCCGCAGCTTCCCCTGCTTGAACGAGGCGACCCAACGGCCATCGGGCGAGACGAACGGCCGGCTGTTGCCGGTACCCTGGTCTCCCTGTCCGGCGCCGGCGATCACCTGCATTCGCGACTGATCGAACCTTCGGCGGAGCACTTCCTCTTGGCGGCCCACTATGCCGGTGACGAAGAGCTGCCGGCCATCGGAGCTCAGCCGAACCACCGGGGTGACCGTCGGTGTCACTCCGGAGTCGAACTCCATTTCGAAGCGAACTGGGCCGGCAGAAGGCGATACGGCAGTCCCCGTCACCGGGCGCAGCCGAAGCGCGCCGAACCCGAGAGCCAGCGCGGCCACCGCTGCGGCGCCGGCCCAGGGGATCCAAGTCCCAGCGCGGACACCCGACCGTACCCGACCGTCCCTATGATGGCCGACTCTGCCTGCTAACGCGTCTCCAAATTCAGCCGCGGTCTGCCACCGGTCCGCCGGCAGCTTTTCCAGCGCGCGTTCGACGGCGGCGCTCACGTGACGGGGGACCGATCTCCGCTTCTGCTCCAGCGGTATCGGCTCATCCGCCAGGATCGAGGCCACGATGGTCTGCACCGAGGGGCCCACGAACGGCGGCTGGCCGCCCAGCATCTCGTAGAGCACCGCGCCGAGGGAGTAGATGTCGGTCCGCGGGTCGAGATCGTGAGCGCCGGATGCCTGCTCCGGGCTCATGTACTGCGGGGTGCCGAGGCTCACGCCGGATTTGGTAAGGCGGATCCCGGTATCGCCGCCGCTTCGGATCAGAGCGATGCCGAAGTCGGCAATCATCGCCCGGCCGTCATGGAACAGCACGTTGTCGGGCTTGATGTCGCGGTGGACCACGCCTTGGCGGTGGGCGTAGTCCAGCCCTGATACCACCTCGCTCGCGATATGAATGGCGTCGGCCACCGGCAGCTGTTTTTCGC
The DNA here is from genome assembly GCA_045803455.1 of Gemmatimonadales bacterium. GTDB lineage: Bacteria > Gemmatimonadota > Gemmatimonadetes > Gemmatimonadales > GWC2-71-9 > CAVVWJ01. The sequence goes on from JBJMPB010000348.1 coordinate 1,436, forward strand.
GATTGATGCGGGCCCGGAGCGATTCGCCCTGGAGGTAGGGCATCACGTAGAAAACAGTATTGGCGACCTGGCCTGAGTCGAACAGCGGCAGAATATGCGGATGCTGCAGATTGGCGGTGGTCTCGATCTCCTTGAGGAAGCGGTGGGGACCGAACAACATCGCGAGATCGGGATGCATGACCTTGACCGCGACCTTGCGGTTGTGCCGCGGGTCGTGAGCCAGGAATACGGTGGCCATGCCGCCGGCACCGAGCTCGCGCTCCAGCAGGTAGCGGTCGGCGAGGGCGGCTTTCAGCTCCTCGAAATCTTTGTCCATGTGAGAGGGAAGATACCGGTCAGACGGTCGGGCGGTCAGCCGGTCCGGCAATCCGACCCTCTCACCCGGCCCCTCCGGTCCTCCGCCCCTCCGCCCCTCCGCCACTCCACTACGTCCCCGGCACTCCCAGGTCGGCCCAGATCTTCCAGCCGCCGTCCGGCTGCTTCTTCCACACCGTTACATAGTGGCCGCCGATGTGTTGCTCCGCTTTGCCCTTGGGCTGGAAGGTGTAGGACCAGATGCCGGTCTCGTAGGCATTGTTGTCGATGAGCCAGAGCTCCTTGCTGTCCAGGGTTACCCGAACCGGACCCGTCTGGGAAACGAAGTCGCCGACGTCCTTGACGATGGCCGCTCGCCCCCGAACTACAACTCCGCCCTCGTTGAGTCGGGAGCCCTGTGGGTCGTAGACCTGAGACAGTGCCTTTGCGTCCGCCTGCTTGAACGCCGCGATGTAGGCGGCATTTCCCGCGTCGATGGCTCGCTGAACCGAGGCCCTCTCGGCCGTGTGGGAGGTTTGAGCTGTTGCCGGCGCGGAGAGATACAGCAGGAATATCGGAACGGTGAACGGACGTACCATGCCGAACCTCCGGATGAGGTATGGGTTATGTACGGAATGTATGGGGGAAAGGTTCGCCAGGTCTCGGCCGGCTTCAGGAGTCCAGCTGGTACTTGAGGCGGAGTCGCTCGATTTCACGGACCACCCGGGTCCGAAAGGCCGGCAATGGCTCCCGAGCCAGATACTCGTGGAAGATCGCCAGGGCGGCGTGCGGGTCGGCCGGGAGCTTACCGGCGACCGCCAGGATGGTGTCCAGATACTCCTCCTCCAGCAACTTCAGCTGGGCTTTCAGCGTACCCGCAGGCGGGGCATTTCCTTCCTTCCAATGGGCATAGCGGTTGTCGATGATCGGCGCCAGCCGATCGTAGTTGCTCCAGGAGTCGAGCACGTGATAAATGGTCGCCAGGGAGCCTCCCAGAACCTCATCGTAATCGTCGATGTAGCAGCCTGTCTCGTAGTAGTCCCGGGTAAACTCCCGGCCCACCTTGGTGAGCAGGGTTTCATAGAATTTCTCGTCGAGGTCGGTGAACAACAGCTCGCGGCCGGTGATCTTCCGCTGCCGCAAAAGGGGCAGGGAGTCGCGGGCGTACTTCCGCAGGGTTGCGCTCCCGAGATCACGCTGAATGATCCACGCGAGGTACATCCCTATATGGGTGCCTCCGGCCTCGGGAGGGAGCTCCCGGGGGAAGTCGCCGGCGTAGTGCCACTCGGCCTGATCGATGCTCGAGGTCATGCCTCTGAGTATCGGACGGAGGGGCGGAGAGCCTCAGCTACTCAAATCTCACGCAGGTCGGCTCTGTCTCCCGCAGGACCGCCTCCTGCTGGAACCGGCGTTTGTATTCGAGGGCGATCTCCTGCACCGCTTTACGGGCAGCTTCGTCGTTCGCGTGAAACAGGGTGACCACCGCAGATCGCTCCTGTTCTACCGTGCTCCCACCTGCACTTCTCCACTGGCCCATGGCATCAGCAACTGTCAGTCCCTGGGGAAAGCGCGGTGTGACCACGTCGGCCAGAAAGCTGTTCCAATCGCGGTCCGACACCGTGCCGCCGGGTCGGTTGCGGCCGAAGTAGAGGGTCTCCCGGACCAGAGCGGAGTCACCTACGGCACAGCTCAGGGCGCCCGGCGACGGGGCTGGAGCCGGATTCGGGCTGCAGCCGGCCAGCAGCAGAACGGTGGCCGGGGCGATCAGGGCGGCCAGCTCGAGCGAACGCTGGAAGTGACGCTGCACATCAGGGAGAGTAGTGGTCACCCAGCTTGCGTCCGTAGTAGAGTCCGGCGCCGGTCCCGACCATGCTGAGCATGAACGCCGTCATCGTTCCCACCGGCGCGCCGATCCACCAGCCCACATAGCCACCCGCGGTGGCGCCGATAAAACCCAGCATTTTGGTCAGGGTTGAATCACCCGCTCTTGGCCGCTGCGATTCTTCAATCGCAACGAGCTGCTGCTGTCGGCCAGAAGCAGCAGCTGAGTTGAATCTGAAATTCCCACCAGGGAGAGCCCACCACCCTCCACCGAAGCTCCGATCTTGACCTCGGGCCGGCCCTCGGACTCGA
>JBJMPB010000411.1:0-3888 GCA_045803455.1 Gemmatimonadales bacterium
CCAGCAGAGTCCCGGGCCTCATCCCAACGGCCACCTGGGGCGCTCAGGCTCAGAGAAGCATCCAGCAGCACCAGCGGCCGATGGGCAGGGGATCGAACTGCGCAGGTGAGGTTGACTACCAGCAAACCCAGAGCGGTCCAGCCGAGCGCTCGGAACAGGAGCGGGATCCAGGCGCGGCGTCCCAGTCTCTCCAGCCAGAGATAGGTAAAGCAGGAGAGCCCGAGGGCGAGTGCGACGACCAGGACGGTGGTCAGCACTCGAGGCGGTTATATGAGATGTGGACTCTGGGGCGAGGCACTAATCCAGCGCTACGGCAACCACCGCTCCGAGGTTTGACTGACTTGACGGGCGATGGCAGAGGGCTGCGAGGCCGAGTCACCGGGCTGATTGAGCAGCAGGAGCAGCCGGTCACGTTCCTGCTCGAAGGCCGTCCGATCTCGAGAGGAAACCGGGGAGCCGGTGCCCAGGGTCACCCTGCGCGAGTCTCGAGCGATCCCGTTTTCCCTAAATTCGTAATGCAGATGCGGACCGGTGGCCAGACCGGTAGAGCCGACGTAACCGATCGTCTGACCTTGCACCACGCGTGCTCCCCGCCGGATGCCCCGAGCAAAGCCCCGCAGGTGTCCGTATCGGGTAGTGATCCCGTTCACATGACGCAGCTCAATAAGATTGCCGTATCCTCCGGCCCGTCCGGCCCGCAGGACCATTCCGTCTCCCGCCGCCATCACCGGGGTGCCGGGTGCGGCCGCATAGTCGGTGCCTTCGTGCCTCCGGCTCAAGCCGAGCACCGGGTGGTAGCGACGGCGGGCAAAGTTGGAGGAGATCCTTCGGAATTGAACTGGCGCCCGCAGGAACGCCCGCCGAAGTGAGCCCCCATTGGCGTCGTAGTAGAGAGGGCTTCCGCCGGAGACGCCACCGTAACGAAACGCGCTGAGCCGCTTGCCCGACATGGTCAGGTCGCTGGCCAGAACGTTCCCTACCCGGACCTCACCATCCTGCGAGACCCGGCGTTCGAAGACCACGCGAAAGCTGTCGCCGGGCTGAATGTCACGGGTAAAGTCCACCTGCCAGGCGTATACGTCGGCCAGGTCCCAGGCCAGCCGCTGGCGGTTGCCGCTGTCGAGCTGTTCGTCGGCAACGCCGGCGTCCAGCGCTTCATAGAGCGAGTTGTTGATGACCCCTTCGATCCGGGTTTCCTCGGTTTGCCACCGGATGGGCTCAGCGTTGGCATCCCAACCGTTGGAGATCCGGGTGAATACAACCCGCTGTTCCGGTGAGGTTCGTACCGAAATGTGATTGGGGGCGGAGTCGCCCAGAGGCTGCCGGAAATTGAAGACCAGGCCGGCCCGGACCCGCCGGGGATTCAGCCGCAACTCCGAATCCAGCCGCTGGAAGTCGAATGTGATGTTGTGCCGGGCAAACAGAGCGGAAAGAGTTTCTCCCCCATGCAGAGTGTCTTGCGTTTCGGTATAGGGGGGAGGCGCTGGGGGTAAGGCGGCTGGGGGCACCGGTGGCGAGCTCAGCCGGTGCCACGGCCAGCGCCCGCTGAGACCAAAGAACACCGACACCCCGAACACCACGACAGCTACCAGAAGACCCAGCTTCCGCATCAGTCCATCTGCCGACGAATGAACGTGGGAATCTCCATCTCGGGCACGTCGGTCGGCGCGGGCGTAGGCGGCGCCTGATGGATCCGTGGTTGTACCCGGGTAATCACTGGTGTGGCAGGTTGAGCGGGAGTGGAAGGCCGCTGCCGGTGAGCGGGAAAGTTGATTACTCCCGCGGCGCCGGAAACCCGGCCGGTGGGCTGTTCCGCGGTGACTGGCCGATCGAATCCCGTCGCGATAACGGTAACCCGAACCTCACCGTGCATGGCCGGATCGTTACCGGCGCCGAAGATGATCTCGGCGTCGTCGCCAACCGCGTCGTGAATGATGTCGTTGATCTGGGTGGTTTCGCCCAGGGTGAGATCGTCGCCGCCGATGATATTGATGAGGACGCCCATGGCACCGGCGATGGAGATGTTGTCCAGCAGAGGACTGGAGATGGCCTGCTGGGCTGCCTCCAGGGAGCGGTTCTCGCCTCGACCTATGCCGGTGCCCATGAGCGCGGCGCCGCCGTTCTGCATTACCGTGCGGACGTCGGCAAAATCGACGTTGATGATGCCCGTCGAGGTGATCAGGCTGGCGATGCCCTGGGTGGCATGAAGCAGCACCTCATCGGCCTTCTTCAACGCTTCCTGAAACGGAATGCCTTTGCCCACCACGGCGAGCAGCCGCTCGTTCGGCACCACGATCATGGTGTCGACGTTGTTGCGCATTTCGGAGATGCCGCCCTCCGCCTGCTTCATCCGACGTCGGCCCTCGAAAAGGAAAGGCTTGGTGACAATCCCGACGGTCAGCGCTCCGGCCTCGCGCGCCATCTGGGCCACTACCGGAGCGGCACCGGTACCGGTGCCACCTCCCATGCCGCAGGTTACGAAGACCATGTCGGCGCCCTGCACCGCATGAAGCACCTCGTCCCGATTTTCTTCGATGGCCTGCCGGCCGATCTCGGGACGGGCCCCTGCCCCAAGCCCGCGGGTCAGTTTGCGGCCGATTTGAATCTTGATGTCGGATTTGGACATCGCGAGGGCCTGTGAGTCCGTGTTCACCGAGATGAACTCGACCCCGCCCAACTGGTCCTCGATCATGCGGTTGACGGCATTACCACCGCCGCCTCCTACGCCCACCACTTTCATCCGCGCGGTCTGGGCCGCGCCCTCTTCCAGCTCAAAGATCATGGTCATGTCCCCTCGGCCGACTCAGAAGAAGTCTTGGAGCCACCGTCTCACAGGAGCCAGCACCTTTTCCACGGCCGGTGACTTCCGCCCCCCCGCTCCCAACCCACCACTAACAGCAACCTGCCTGGCGCCATAGAGCACCAGACCTGCCGGTACCGCCATCCGGGGTGATTCGACGCTGTCTGCCAGACCACGCAAACGTTGGCCCGGCACACCACAACGTGCCGGCATCGCGAAGACCTCACGGGCGAGCTCCACGATGCCCGGGGCAAGCGCCCCACCACCGGTTATGATCACTCCTGCGGGTAAGCGCTGATGATAGCCTGCCTGGGTGATCTCGTCGAGCGCATACTCCAGTACTTCCTGCAGCCGCATGTGCATGATGTGCGCGAGAATCCTCCGCTGCGCGTTGCGGGCTCCCTGGCCCGGCGTACTGGGCAGCTCGAAGACGTCACTTTCCGGCACCAGCGGCTCGAAAGCCGCTCCGTATCTCTCTTTCAAGCGCTCCGCATCGTGTTGGGTGACCTGCAGGCCGTGCACGATGTCGGCGGTGACGTGCCCGCCGGCGCAGGGCAGCGAGCCAGTGTGGCGGATCTTGCCGCTATGAAAGATCGACACGTTGGTCGACCCCCCGCCCAACTCGACGATAGCGCAGCCGAGCTCGATCTCGTCGGGAGTGAGCACGGCCAGAGAAGCAGCCAGCGGCTCGAGCACGAACTCCGCGACCTGGTATCCTGCCCGCTCCACACACTTTCGGAGGTTCAGCAGCACGCTGGACAGCACGGTAACCAGATAGACTTCGGCTTCCAGCCGAGATCCCGTCATTCCGATCGGTTCGCTGATCCCCCCTTGCTGATCGATCAGATAATCTTGAGGGATCGCGTGGAGCAGCTCATGATCCCGGCCGAAGCTGACGCTGCTCGCCATATCGTTGACCCGGGCGACATCGCCGGTCCGGATTTCATCGCCGGTGACTGACACCATGCCATGGGAGGTGCGTCCAGCCACGTGCTCTCCCGCCAGGCCGCAATAGATCGAGCCCACTTCCACGCCGGCCATGCGTTGTGCGCTCTTCATGGCCCGCTCGATAGCCCGGGTCGTTTCTT